>JACQZH010000038.1:0-33274 GCA_016213925.1 Candidatus Omnitrophota bacterium
CGGATAAAATTTTCCCGACTGCCCCCCATCCCCCACAGGGCGGTAGTTCAGGTAAGCATTTCTGGGAAAATTTCATCCTCATAAGCGAGCTTCTGCGCGCCTTATGCTCACTACGTGAGCCGATAGAGTCTCTTCTGCTAAGAGCAGAACTGTTACAAAAAATAAGGTATTTTTAAAAAGGGGGATGTAATGGAAAATAAAGCTCTTCAAAGAATCTTTTTTGACAGAAAAATTTCAAGAAAAAGATTTCTTAAATTAGGGGTTTTAGGGCTTGCGTTTATTTCCTTCAATGAACTGCTCGCGAAAGCGGTACGCGCGTTTGCCCGGCCGGAAGTTTCTAAGGGCAGGGTTTCCAAAGGCATAAAAGGAGATTTTGATTTGGTTGTTGCCAAGGGAGATGATCCCTATCAGCTTACGGTTAAAGCTATTGAGGCAATGGGCGGGATGTCCAGGTTTGTAAAAGAAAACAGCACGGTTTTGATAAAACCGAACATCGGCTGGGACAGGGCTCCGGAGCAGGCAGCGAACACGAACCCGGATGTTGTGGCAGCTTTAGTTGATATGTGTTTTCAGGCAAAAGCAAAAAGGGTCAATGTGTTTGACCGCAGCTGCAATGAAGCGCGGCGCTGTTATAGTAATAGCGGTATTGAGAAAATAGCTAAAGAACATGGAGCTAATGTATTTTTCCCGGATAGCTGGAATGTGGTAAAAGCTGATTTTCTCTACGAAAGCCCGATGCAGAACTGGCCGGTTTTTCGGGAAGCAATAGAATGCGATACTTTTATTAATGTGCCGGTATTAAAACATCATGGGCTTACCGGCTTGACTATTTCTATGAAAAACTTAATGGGGGTTTGCGCCGGCATACGCGGCCAGATTCATCAGGATATCGGCAGAAAGCTTGTGGATTTGACGGATTTTATTAAGCCGGACTTGAATGTTGTCGATGCTTTTCGGGTTTTAAGGGCGCACGGCCCAAGCGGCGGCGATCTTAATGATGTTGTTAAGATGAAAACTGTTATTGCCGGTACAGACGCGGTATTAACCGACGCGTATGCCGCGGATTTTTTTGGAGAAGATCCTTTTTCTCTCCCTAATATTCAGCAGGCGAAATTGAGCGGCTTCGGCGCAACTAATATAAGCAGCGCGAACATAAAAAAAATAGAACTTTAGCACAAAGGCACGAGTATTATTTCAATTTTCGCAGCAGCAAAATTTAGGAAGAAAGAGGTAAATAATAATGAAAATAAGGACAAAAATTTCAATGGCAATGGTTCTTTTACCTTTAGCAAGCACGCTGATTATAGGAGTGATTATTTATAACTTTCTGGTTGACTCGCATCTGAAGCAAACCCGGGAACTGCTTGATTTATCAGCTCATAGAATAGCAAAAACCGCTAGTAATTTTTTAAAATCAAGAAAAGCGGAAATTGGAATAATGGCAAATAGCAAAGCGTTGATTTCGCTGCTGGAAGATAATATGAATGCGGATATCGCAGGTGTTGAAGATATGATAAGAATTGTTGCGGATAATTATTGCGACTTGTACATCCTTGATAAAAATGGAGAAATGCGGATTAATTTTAAAGAGGGTATTTTTACCGAGAATGTTTCTAAAAAAGATTACAGCAAATTGTTAATTAAAGTAAAAGAAATAAATGATGTGGTTGATTGTGGCACAGAAAAATGCGCGGATGGTTATCTGGACAAAATTTTTGCGCAAAAAATTAATGATAGTGAAGGTAATTTTTTTGGGGCATTATGCGCGCATATTTCTCATAAAAAATTTCTAGAGATAATCGGGGATTCTACAATTGAGACGAAAAGACAAGGCTTTATAATCAGTATCAAAGATAATAGTGTTATAGGGGAAGGGAAGAAACGAAAGGCCATACAGGAAGCTTTAGACAGCTTTAATATCCGGGAAGATAAAACAAATTTTCCCGGGCAATTATTAATGCAGGGATTATCAGCGGCTATTAATCAAAAAAATGATCTGATTTCAATGGTTTTTGTTCCGGATGAAGGATTCCTGGTATTAATGGATTTTCCTTTTACGGAATACAGAGAAGCCCTGGATAAAACAAAGAGCATGGCTTTTATTGTAGTTTTAGCGGTGGTTTTGGCAGGAAGCCTGATAAGTATGCTTATTAGCTATAATGTGTCGAAGCCGATAAGAGTGTTAATCGATAAGGCTAAAGCTACTGCTGCCGGAGATTTTTCAAAGATTATTACAATTAATACTTATGACGAGTTTCATGTGTTGGCGGAAGCGTTTAACCAGATGAGCGGTGATTTAGAATTAATAATTAATGACTTTAACCAGGAAATTAATAGACGCCTAATAGTAGAAGAAAATCTAAAAGAAGAAAAGCTTTTCATTGAGAAAGCAATTGATTCTTTAAAACATCCGTTTTATATAGTGGATAAGCAATATCAAATTATATTAGCGAATAAAGCAGCAAGGGAAAAGGGAATATACACAGGCGGAAAATGTTATCAGTGCGTACATAAACGTGAAAGCCCGTGTGATGATTCAGGAAGCTGCCTGCTGAAAGAAGTTATTATGACCAGGAAATCAGCGGCGATTTTTAATCATCTGCATAAAGATGAAAAAGGCACTATAAGAATGGTGGAAGTTTATGGGGACCCGATATTTGATAAAGACGGAGAAGTTGTGCGGATGATTGAGTATGTGATTGATGTTACAGAAAAAATAAATGCCCAGAAAAATGAAAGTGAAGCAAATATACAGCTTAAAGCGGCGCAGCACGAACTTATTCAAGCGGAAAAGATGAAAATAATCGGGGATTTGGCAAGCGGCGTAGCTCATGAGGTAAAAAATCCTTTAGCAGTTATGTTACAGGGCACGGAATTTCTGAAGAAAAAAATTAACACAGAGGATAAAAGCATTGTTTTGACGTTTAATTTAATGCTAGAAGCGATTCAGAAAGCGGATGCTATTGTAAAAGGTTTACTGGACTTTTCTACGGCATCCAAGCTGGAAATGGATAAAACAGATATTAATAAAGTTATCAAGAATGCGGTATTGCTGGCTAAGCATGCTTTGGATAAGGCGAAGATTGTGCTTGTTGAACATATTGAAGAAGGGCTGCCGGAGTTATTGATTGACCGTAATAAAATTGAGCAGGTAGTTGTTAACCTTATCCTGAACGCTGTACATGCTATGCCTGGAAGCGGGGTTTTAACAATCAACGCGTACAGCAAAATACTTAAAGCGCCAGGACAAGGGGTTGGCCGCAGGGGAAGCGATCTTTTTAAGCTGGGAGAAAAAATCCTTCGCATTGAAATCATAGATACCGGTACCGGGATATCAGAGGAAAACATTAAAAAAATGGGTGAGCCATTTTTTACTACGCGCCGCGGCAAAGGCGGGACGGGGCTAGGGTTGTCTGTGGTTAAAAAGATCATTGAATTGCATAGCGGAAAGATAGAGTTTGCCAATAGAGATAAAAAAGAAGGAACAGGCGTAATAGTTACTATATGGCTGCGAATGGCTTAATCATATGTAGCATGCGTATGTTAACGCAGGTTTGATGCGGATAATTAATTTTAAAAAAATACAAAAACTGGCATTGATAAGGAAAACCGTCCAGGTGTTTTTTCTCGGGATATTTGTCTATATTCTCTGGTCGACTACTTACCCTTTGACAGGAAAGATACCTCCGGAAATTATTTTTAAAGCTGATCCGTTAATAATGATTGCCACTGCTTTAAGCGAACGGCTTTTGCTTGGAGGGCTGTTATTTTGCGCAGTATTAAGCATAGCGGCTTTTATCATAGGCAGGTATTTTTGCGGATGGATTTGCCCGATGGGTACGGTTATTGATTTTATCGGATGGTTTAATAACGCGAAAAAGCTGGAGCGTTTTAAGCGAATAAATTTAAAATTACGGGAGTTAAAATTTTATTTGCTCGGCGCTATAATTTTGCTTGCGCTTCCGGGAGTGCAAGCTGCCTGGCTGTTTGACCCGATTGTTATAATTTCGCGGTTTGTTTCTTTAAATTTTATCCCAGCAGTAACTGCATTGATAAATGGTTTTTTTATTTGGATTATTCAATCATCCGGGATGTATGGGTGGTTATTGGATATTTACCGTGATTTAAAAGTTTCCCTGTTAGGGGTTAATGTTTATTTTTTTTCTCACGCATGGATGGTTTTTCTTTGTTTTTTAGCGGTATCCATGCCGGCTCTTCTGGTTTTAAGGTTTTGGTGCAGGTTGTTGTGCCCATTAGGAGCTTTATACGCGCTCTTTGGCAGGCACAGCTTGCTTAGCCGCAATGTAAAGGGGTGTATTTTTTGCCGAAGGTGCGCGGATATCTGTCCGATGGCCGCGATTAATCAAGATATGGCCTATGAAAAACAAGAGTGTATTCTTTGTATGAAGTGCGTATATGGCTGCCCGCAGGCTGCAACTAGTTTTAGTTTTTCAAAAAAAGGCGGTTCTTGCGGGGGAAAGCCGAATGCGGAAAATAATGTTAAGGGAATATCGCGCAGGCAATTGTTGACATTATTGGCTTGCGGTTTGGGCGCGGAAATTTTCACCAAAAAAATAAAAACAAAAAGCAGGGAATCCGAAAATATATATGTAATCCGTCCGCCATTGGCGTTAAAGGAAGAAGAATTTTTAAACCGCTGCGTGCGGTGCGGAAATTGCATGAAAGTATGCCCGACAAATGGATTACAGCCTGCGTTTTTGCAAGCAGGTATTCTGGGGCTTTGGACACCGATACTTGTTGCGGATATTGGATACTGCGAATATAATTGTACCTTGTGCTCACAAGTTTGCCCTACCGCGGCAATACCAAAGGTATTGCTTAAGGTCAAACAGAAAAAAAAGCTTGGTATCGCCAAGATCGACCGCGGCCTGTGTTTGCCCTGGGCAAAGCAAAAAGAATGCCTTGTTTGCGAGGAGCATTGCCCTATTAGTCAAAAAGCAATTAAATTAAGAAAAAGCAGTTTCAATAAACAGGTTTTGCTTAAGCCGTATATTGATGAGGAGCTTTGTATCGGATGCGGCATTTGCCAGGCAAAATGCCCGGTAACTCCTGCTCGGGCTGTGAAAATATTTGCGATTAATAGCGACCGGGGTTAAAGCAAATTAAGATAGATAAAATTGCGCGTATTGTTTTAAAAAAGATTGACAGAAAGGAGCGGGGAGTTATAAACTTTAAGCTTTAAATAATAAATTCTTGCGTAATGGCGGGATTTCAAAGGCTTTAATATAAAAAGTGGAAAATGTTACAGGATAAGAAAGGAGGCAACGATGAATATTGAACAAATTACAGCTAAGTTATATGAATATGCTATCACGTATGGGTTGAATGTTTTGGCTGCTTTTCTGATATTTGTTATCGGGAAATGGCTGGCACGGATTGGCTCGGAGTTTTTGGCCGGAGCGATGGAGAGGGCAAAAGTTGATGTTACATTGGCAAATTTCATTAAAAATATTGCCTATGTCGGAATGTTAGCTTTTGTTATTGTGTCGGCATTGAATAAATTGGGGGTGGAAACAACGTCGTTTATTGCCCTTATCGGAGCTGCCGGCCTTGCGGTCGGCCTTGCTTTGCAGGGGTCATTGTCTAATTTTGCGGCGGGAGTGATGCTGGTTATTTTTAAACCGTTTAAGATAGGAGATTTTATTCAGGCCGGCGGAGAAATGGGCACAGTCAAGGAGATTCAGATATTTAATACGATTATTCATGCTCCGGATAACCGCTTGGTTATTGTGCCTAATTCTAAAGTTACTTCAGATAACATAACTAATTTCAGCAATATTGAAAATAGAAGGGTTGACCTGACATTCGGTATTTCTTACCAGGATGATATCAAGAAAGCAAAAGATGTCCTTGCCCGGGTGGTTGCCGCCGAGGAGCGTGTTTTAGCTGAACCAAAACCGGTTATTGCGGTTTTTGAGCTTGGAGAAAGCAGCGTTAACCTTGTATGCCGGCCATGGGTTAAGCCGCAGGATTACTGGGATGTTTATTTTAGCATTACGGAAAAAGCAAAGATTGAACTTGAAAAGAACGGGATTACAATTCCTTTTCCGCAGCGCGATTTACACGTATATAATGAAAGCGTAAAAGCGGAAACTTCAAAAGAGGATACAAAACAGCGCCTTTAAGCGTAAGATTACGCGAAGCCGCTGATTGGATAATCCCGGATTTTGCAATAGAAAAAATCCGCCCAGCAGGGTCGATAGTCTACCTGTCTGCCAACAGGCAGGAATCCGTTTAGGATTTAGATTCGCTATCGAGGTATCCCGAATTTCGCTTGCACCTTTTAATGCTGCGTTGCATTAGAGCAACTCGTTATACTGAATAAGGATAGAAACAAAACAGATACTCATGTGCAAAATTCGGGATAATTTCAAATTTTATAAAGAGCAGCCGCTTGTATATAGCAGCTGCTTTTTTATTTTCAGCGGGTTTTGCTTGTAAAAGATGTGCTTGGGAAGTATAATAAAATTTATAATATACTGATATGAATTCCATATATAATTTTTTAAATCCTCATTTGGATATTATTTACGCCGTGTACGCGGTTGCTTTTATAATGTTAGGCACGGTTATAATATCCATTCCCCGCAAAGAAAGTGAATTTAAGTTCGCAAAATCATTAGGATTATTGATAGGTTTTTGTTTTAGCCATGGTTTGCATGAATTGGTTGAAATGTTCCTGATAGTGAAAGGCCCTATTTTTCTTCTACAGGCAGCGGATATCATAATAATAACGGTAGCATTTATATATTTATTTGAATTCGGCCGCATGCTGCTAAATATTAATAAAATTATAATTGGGGCATGGATGCCGTTTTTAATGGAGGCCGCGGTAATTACACTTGTTTTTTCGACAAACTTCTTAAGGGCGCATATCTGGCCGCGTTATTTTTTTGCTTTGCCCGGCGGAATAATGTCCGGGATCGGCAGCATTCTTTCGTACCTGGCTGACAAGGAAAAGCTTGATAAACTTAGGCTAAAGAATTATTTTATCAGCTTAGGGTTTTTGTTTTGTTTTTACGGTTTATTGAGCGGGTTAGTTGTGGAAAAAGATTCTTTTCCTCCGGCATCAATAATAAACACAGAATCTTTCTTTAATCTTTTCAACGTGCCTTCCGCGGTTGTCCGTTGTATTTGGGCAGTGATCATAACGTTGCTTATGTATAGGATTATGTCGAGATTGAGCGGGCAAATTCAGGATAAAAAGCAGAAAATGCTCGTTGGCCTTAAGAAAGCATATTCTTACCTGGACGCGATTGTTTGCGGTATTTCAGACAGTTTACTGGTTGTTTCTCTGGAAGGAAAAATAATTAAAGCGAATAAAACCAGCGTGAAGATTTTAGAATACGAAAACGAGAAAGAATTAATTAATAAAGATATTTCCGGGCTGTTTCCAGGGAAGCTTTCTCTTGGCGAAGCAGGGTTAGAAGTGATAACCAAAAGAGGAGGATTAAACAATTACGAAACGGCTTTTTCTTCCAAAAAAGGCAGGCTTATTCCCGTGCTGTTGAGCATAGCGGTATTAAAACTTGAAGATAATAAAGAAAATATAGAGGCCGGGCAGAAAGCCGCAAATAAAGATAATATTGCCGGGTTTGTTTATGTGGCAAAAGAAATTACAGAGTTAAAACGGGTAGAAGCAAGGCTTAAGCTGGCGTATTCAGAGCTTAATCAGATATTTAATGCTAATATCAGCGCGATGCGCGTAGTTGATAGAAACGGATATGTCCTGCGCATAAATGACGCGTTTGCTAAATTAGCCGGTGTTGGCAAGGAAAAAGTTATCGGGAAAAAGTGCCGTGATGTCTGGCCGGAAGAACGATGCGGCAGTGATGCCTGCGTATTGGCTAAGATATTAAGTGGAGCAAAGAAAGAGGCCTTTTCCCTGGAAGTATACGGCGAAAACCGGCAAAAGAATACTTATCACACGGTTGCGGTGCCTTATGTTGATGCTGAAGGTAATTTAATCGGGATGTTGGAGGAAATAAGTGATGTTACAAGCCTTGTGCGGGCGGAAGAAAAACTGCAGAAGGCGTATCAAGAGCTTAAAGGCGCGCAAGCCGGGCTGATACAGGCTGAAAAAATGGCTGTGGTAGGCGAGTTGGCAAGCGGCGTGGCGCATGAAGTAAAAAATCCTTTAGCGATAATATTGCAGGGGATTGATTATTTGAATAAGAAGGTTTCTTCTCAAGACGCGAATATAATTCTGACGTTAGACTGCATGAATAATGCCGTGCATAGAGCAGACGGCATTATCAAAGGGCTGCTTGATTTTTCTAGTAGTACCGAGTTGGATGCTAAGGAAAACAACATAAATGATACAATAAATACGGCGCTGTTGCTGACGAGCCATATGTTTGTTAAGAAACGGCTCAACGTGATTAAGAGTTTGCAGGATAATATCCCGCTGGTTGAGATAGACGCGAATAAGATGGAGCAAGTGTTTATCAATTTGTTCCTTAATTCTGTCGAAGCGATGCCGGAAAATGGAACGCTGACAGTGCGTACTTATACCTGTAAAGCGGCTCAAGCTGATATAAAAAGCGTAGTTAGTGATAATTTTGAGCCGAAAGAAGAACTGTTGGTGATAGAAATCAGCGATTCAGGGGAAGGCATCCCCGAGGAATTCTTGAATAGAATCTTTGATCCGTTTTTTACCACGCGCCGCGGTACCGGCGGAACTGGAATGGGATTAGCGGTTGTGTTGAATCTGATAAAAATGCATAATGGCCATATCGAGATTGGGAATAAGCACAAAATTGAGGGCAAAGGAGCCAAGGCAAGGATATTTTTAAGATTGAAAAATAAAAAGGAGAATAACTGATGCGGCGGAAAATTTTAATAATTGATGATGAAGTTGATTTCGCGAATATGGTTAAATTGAACTTATCTGAAAACGGATTTGATGTAAGGACGGAAAGTGACGGCCGCAGCGTATTGAATTTTATTAAAGAGTTTTCTCCGGAGTTGATTTTGCTTGATGTGGTGATGCCTAAAATTGATGGGTTTAATGTCTTGAAAATATTAAAAAACAATCCGCAGACAATGAGTATCCCGGTGATCATGCTTACGGCTATTGGGACAAACGACGCAAAGATTAAAGCAGCCGGAATGTATTGCGAAGAGTATGTTTTAAAGCCGATTGATACGGAAGCTTTGGTTAGTAAGATAAATGAGGTTTTAGAACGCCGCTGAGGCTGAAAAAAGAGTGAAAAAAGGGGGGGCATTCATGGCGAGTATTAAGAAGAAAAAGATATTACTGGTTGATGATGAGGAAAGTTTTACAATGATGGTAATGCTTAATCTTGAAGAAACCGGATTTCTCGAGGTTAGGATGGAAAACAAGGGCACGAAAGCTTTTGAGGCGGCGAAGGAGTTTAAACCGGATTTGATCTTTTTGGATGTGATTATGCCGGATTGCGCCGGCCCGGATATCGCTAATCAGCTATCAGAAGACGAAGATACTAAAAATATTCCGATAGTATTTTTGACCGCTGTAGTTACCCAGGAAGAGGCGGCGGAAAAAGAAGGCAATATCGGAGGAAGGACGTTTATCGCTAAACCGGTAAGCGTAGAGAAACTGCTTAGCTTTATTAAGGAAAAACTGAAGATCAGATAAGGAGCCGAATAGTTTAAACAGGCGAAGCCGATGGAAAAGAAAAAAATTCTAATAATTGATGACGAAGAAGATTTTTTAAAGATGGTAAAGATGAACCTTGAAGAGAGCGGTGAATTTGAGGTTTTGGCTCTTTCAACGGCAAAAGATGTTGTCTATCAGGTAAACAATTTTAATCCGCAGGTTGTTATCCTGGATTTGATTATGCCTTCGGTCGGAGGCCTTGAGGCTTGCGAAATGCTTAATAATGACAGCAAAGGCCAGCGTACGCCGATAATCATTCTTTCCGCGTTGGGTAAGGATATCGATAAGCTTAAAGCATATAAATTAGGAGTGGTGGATTATCTGGTAAAACCGATACAAGCGGATGCCTTAATAGCGGCAATTAATAAATGTTTGCGTTACCGCAATTAACCGGGCATCGCGGTTCGTATATTTTTCCCTAACGTGTTTTTGATATAGAGCAAAAGAGAACCTCTTTAATATCCCGGATTCAAATATATTACAAATAATAACAGAGAAGGAAGCGGTAAGATTGAGGAGCAAAAAAAATTTTAAATATATTTATGGGCCGGTGTCTTCATGGCGTTTAGGCAGTTCGCTGGGGGTTGATCCTATTTCCCAGGATAAAAAAGTGTGCGGTTTTGACTGCGTTTATTGCCAGATAGGCCGCTTGCCTGCGGATGCTTCTAAACGCAGGTGTTTTGTGCGTACGGGCCAGATTATAAAAGAGATAAAACAGCTGCCTGATGCGCATATTGATTATATTACTTTTTCCGGAAAAGGCGAACCGACTATGGCAAAAAATTTGGGCGCGCTTATCCAGGGGGTAAAAAAAATACGCAGAGAACCGGTAGCGGTTATTACTAACGCTTCTTTGCTTAATGATCGTCAAGTCAGGAAGGATTTGTCGCAAGCGGATTTTGTTATGGCCAAGCTGGATGCCTGTTCACGGGAGTTATTTGAAAAGGTAAATCATCCGGATGTTTCAATCGGGTTTGAAAAGATCCTTCAAGGCATAAAAAAATTCAGCAAAGGATTTAAAGGCCGGTTTGCTTTGCAGATAATGTTTGTGAAAGAGAACAAAGGCTATGCCGGGGAGATTGCTTTATTAGCAAAAGAGATAATGCCTGACGAGGTTCAGATAAATACGCCTTTGCGAAAGAGTAAAGCAAAACCGCTTTCCAGGAAAACGATAAGGCAAATAAAAAAGTTTTTTAAGCCGATGCGCGTTGTTTGCGTGTATGAAGGCAAAAAAGTTAAGGCTCCTATGCTTGATATCCGGAGCACATTGAAAAGAAGAGGAAAAGTTGAATGAAGTTTTTATGAATGAGCAGAGGAGGGATTATGCCGATTTATGAATATACATGCCATGATTGCCAAAAAGCAAGCGAATTTTTAATCGGAGTTACCAGCGCAAAAGAAAAAATACAATGCAAGCATTGCGGCAGTAAAAAAATGGCAAAAAAAATTTCCGGAGCATTTGTTTCAACAGGGGCTAAGAGCAAACAGGAATATTGCGGCCAAAAAGGCCCTTGCCAGACACCGGCGTGTTTATATGGTAAGGGCTGCCATGAGTAAGAATGTTAAAACAGTGTTTTGAAAATATTCAGAACTTGTTGTGAAGTAAAACAGGTAAAATAAAGCACCGGAAAAATTTGTGCGGATTGTAAATATAGCGGTTATGTGATATAATTATTATAAAGATATAAAATACAAACCTTATGAACGATAAAGGCAAACTGCGGGAAACCGCAGGACGTCGCGATTTCTAAAAAAGAGGTCGCGACCATGTACCTAAGCGAATGGTACATGGCAAAGCTCAAGAGCCTAAAGTGATGTTATCACAATGGCAGTCAGTTACCGAAAAAAGGGCAGATAAGAATTTTTTACCCTGTGGAGGATACTGCCATGGGGGTTTTTTTTGATAGATAGGATAGTAGCGAGGAAAATATGAATTGGAAAGAAAAGTTAAAAAATAAAGCAGGATTCACTTTTATTGAACTGCTTATAGGCATAACTGTGCTTGGAGTGGCTATACTGGGGATAATTATCGGATATGTGTCTTGTTTTAATATAAATGAAATTTCGCGAAATATGACGATTGCTACCGAAGATGCCAGGCAGGTGATAGAACAAATGCGTTCTTTGGCAGTGGGGCCATTGACGGATATTGTAATAGAAGATTGGACTGCCTGGGCGCAAAATAACGGCTTGGACAGCCTGGATAACGAGCAGATCAGCGTGGTTTTTATTGACCGGGACGCATCCGGCGATGCTTTGGATGATGATCCTCTTGAGGTTTCCGTAACGGTTACATGGCAGGATAAACTAAGGGCGCGCAGTGTGACTTTGGCAAGCCTGATTACTGTAAGGTGAATGATGGAAGATAGTTTTGCGAAATTTTCAATTAGAAACAGGGAATTAAATGTTCTTAAGGCATTCAAAAAGAACAATGGGTTGAGCTTTGTTGAATTATTGGTTGTTACGGCAATTTTTTCCGGAATAATCATAATTATTTTTGGGATTTTAACCAGCGGCCGCAGGGCTTGGCTTGCCAGCGAAGCGCAGATTGATGTTAATTCTTCGATTCGAAAAGCGGTGCGTTTGATGGCTAATGAACTTTCTGAAGCAGCGCCCGGTAATGTTACAATTACGAATATAAACGCTGATGAGGACAGGATCACGTTCCGCACGCCTGGTTCTTTTACCGGAGGTGTTGTTAACTGGGGCGATCAAATCCAGTATTCATTAGGCGGTATAAATTCAGAACAGCTTATACGCACAAATCTTAATACCGGAGCAACTGAATTTTTAGGCAATTATATTACGATATTGCGGTTTTCTTTGCCAAGAGCAGATGTTGTCAGTATTGTTGTTATTGCCCAAAAGCAATCAATGAGCGCGGATACATTACAGATACAGTTAAATTCACAGGTTGCATTGCGCAATAGGTGAAGAAGGAGACTGGACATGAGCAAAAAATATTATTTTCCGGAAACAAGGCTTAAGAGCGAAAAAGGGTCTGCGCTGATTCTCTTTTTTTTGAGCATATTCGTGCTTACGGTTTTGTTTGTTTCGTTTATGTCCAGAAGCATCAGTAATAACCGCGCGGCATTAAGGTATAAAGACGCGTTACAGTCTTATTATTTATGCGATGCCGGGATAGACCAGGTCAAGCGGGAATTATTTGATCTTTTTTCCGTGTATTATGCCGCGCAAGGTCAGGCTTCCAGCTCTTTTGGCTGGTTCGATGATCTGGCAACAGATCCGTCGGGAAAATATCCCGGGATTCCTGTTAACGCGTCATTGACCGATGTTCCCGGAGGAACGTATACGGTTGCAATCACAAATGTGGACACATCGGTGGAGGTGCCTAAAGATGTTACTGTTTTAGCAACCGCGCAGGTTAACGGTGTTATAAAAACAACAACTGCTGTTATTCGTTATGCGATGAGCCCGTCCCGCGTATTTGATTATGCTTATTTTATAAATAATTTCGGTTGGTTCTGGGGAGGAGGAATTACAAGCCAGGGGGATGTCCGCAGTAACGGAGATTTTGATTTTAACGGTAATCCTACTGTTAATGGCGACAAATATGCTTCAATAAATCCGGAACTTGGCGCAGCAGGAACTATTACCGGAAATATTCGTAATGATACATTAAATTTTTACCGTACGCAGGCAGATTCGACAGCAAGGCCTACAGACCCTACTGCTGATCCGCAGGATGTTAATGGAGATGGAGTTAAAGAAGAATTCCCTTATGAAAGCGGTTACAGCGGAACCAGCGAAGCGTTTCCCAGCCAGCAATTATTGGACCTACCGTTTTTAGGAGATTTGGGCTATTATAAAGGATTGGCAGCGGCAAATAACGGAAAAATCAGCCAATCCGGGGTTACTTTAGTCAATAATGTTTTAAACGGAAATATTGTCCTTATCGGCACAGAGGCTAATCCGATTGAAATCGACGGGCCGGTAGTTGTTACCGGTGATCTATTGATCAAAGGAAAAATAAAAGGCCAGGGCACGGTCTACTCCGGAAGGAATACGCATATTTTAGGAGACTTGCAGTACGCGGATCCTCCGGCATGGCCAAAGCCTGATATAGACCCCAACGCTACAGACGCGATAAATGCTAATAAGGATTTTCTCGGCCTGGCGGCAAAAGGCAATATTGTTATTGGAGATTATACCCGTAATGACTGGAAGACGACAGTCAGCCCGTACCTTAAGCCGCCGTTTACAAAAGAGTATAAAGTTGAAATAACCGATAATACGATTGGTTATGTCCAGTATTTTTCCGCGGGAGAGCCTTATTTTAACGGTGATTATACGGCTAATGACGGCGGCAATAAAGCTGACGGTTCAGCGAGAAAGTTTTATGAATCTTCTTATAGCGATGCGTATATACAGACAGTTGCCGAAAATTCCAGCCAAATTAACCGGATTGACGCGGTAACATATACAAATCATATGTTTGCCGGTAAGATCGGAGCGTTTACGATTAATGGTTCAATGGTTGCGCGTGATGAAGCGATGATTTATAGCGGCAACCTGACTTTAAATTATGATTTAAGGGCAAAATATAAAGGCGGGCAGGATTTTTATCTGCCGCGCGCTTTGGCCCTGCCGCATACACAATATTTTAAACGGGATTAAAAAATGGAAAGAGTATTTAAGAAAAGCTAAGGAGATAATACCGATGCTAAATTTAAAATTAAAAGGAATTATCCCAAAATCTGGGATTATTTTTATCATCGGCTTGATATTACTTGTTGATGAAAATGGATATTGTATTTTCCGTTCAGATGTTGATCCTTTGCAAGTTAAATCCGCGGTTATACTGCGGCGTGAAAAGGATGAAAACAGGAAGCAGCAAGCGGAATGGGAAAAAAAAGATAAAGAAGCAAAGAAGGAGTATAATCAAACAACCGATTCTTCCGCGGCGTCAGGAGCCCGGACAGCTAACCCTTTGCCGGCAGGCCAGGCGCAACAGCCGGTACAGGATAACATTATTCAGTATCAGCGCATGCAGCGTGAAAAAGGAAGCGTTGCTGTTGCGGCGCAAAAACAAAAAAGCGCAAAGCAGAATACTGTTTCTCAACAAAAAGCAAAGCCTATGCCTTCGCCTTACGGATTTATTGTTCTTATTGCTGTTGTGCTGCTTCTGGGGAAATTTCTGCATAAGAAGTATAAAACCCCCCGCTGAAAATATCCGGGCTTTACCCGAAAAAATCCTCTTTTTTTGCCGATAGGGCTGGTACGGCTAAGACAGATGTGATATACTAAAAACCAAGCTGTTTTAGTCGTATCAGGATGTAATAGTAAATTATTTTATAGAGAAAAAAACATGGCGAATTCAAGGTTTTTTAATATTTTTTTTGTATTATTATTTCCCGACAAGGTCTTTAAAAAAATCATCAAAGATATTCCGGTTTTTGATGTGTTAATTTCTTTATTGTTGTTTGTGTTATTAATTTCCGGATGGATTTTTAAAGGAATAGATATTACGGATTTTTTGGATATAACAATCTCTCCCGCTAAAATAATCTTGATTATTTTAGCGGTGTTCTTTTTGCTTATTATGCTGATTGCTTTAATAAGCGTATTTTTAGATTGGTTATATTCGGTAGGATTAAGGGTAAAAGGACAGCGGCTTTGTTCGGATTTTATCGGGAGTTTTCTCTGCCATGCGCAGGTGATCCCCTTATGGTTTTTTCTTGGAATATATTTTTTTATTCATCCGCATATGAAGATACATTCATTAAGCATGATAGGCGGAATTATTTTTATTGCGCGGCTTTTGGATATTGAGGCGCGCCTGCTTAAGGCAGTATATAATTTGCGAATGATTCAGGCTTATCTTGTTGTCTTTATGACAGTATTGCTGATTTTGCTGGGGGGGATGATAGGAAATTTTCTGAATCAAGCACTAATTTTATATAAGCAAAGGTGAGCGATGTTGATAACCAGCCAAGGGGAATTTTCTTGCCATTTAAGGGTAGTTTTGCTACAATTTATAAGTACTTAGCCTGTGTATTTTGCCAGGATAGTAAAATACACAGCCGCCTGTCCTCGTGCTTTGATTTACTTTTTTCGTAAATCTAACGGGGAAAAGGCCGATGGATTACCTATCTGTTGACAGGCAGGCCTGTCTGCCGGCCAGGCAGGAATTGTTATGATTTGATCTTGTTATCGGGGTATCCCGCATTACATATCCCGCTAAAAGCGGGGAAATGTGCGGGATAAGTCTTGCCTTAGATTTTGTAACTATAGAAAACGCATATTTTCTAGAAATATTGTACTCTGTGAATAACCATTTATGAGAGGATCTTATGGCTAAAAACATTAATCCGGATAAAAACAATGGCAAGAAAAATAAAAAAGACAACAGTGTCGGCCGTTTTTTAACGCCATTTTTCATTGTTTTAACCACATTGTTTTTCATGGGGTTAATTGCTGAGCAGTATGAAAGAAGCCTGCAGGTGAAGGCTACTTATTCTGAATTTTTTACCATGGTAGAAGGTAATAGGCAAACACAGCAGATTGCTTCGGTTGAACTGGGAGAAGAAAGCGTGGATGTTAATTTAACGAATGGGAAATCGTTTTCTGTGGTTATTCCGGGCAATGATACTGATCTGGTAAAGGCATTACGCGAAAATGTGGATAATTTTACGATTAAACAATCAAACGTGTTTTGGCTTAATATTCTTAGCTTGATGTGGCCTTTATTTATTTTGGGAATGATTGTATGGTTTGCTTACCGCAGTTCTCAAGCCGGCGGCAATAGGCTATTTTCATTCGGGAAAAGCAGGATTCATCAGCCTAGTGAAAACCGCGTTAAAACCACGTTTAATGATGTTGCCGGTGTTGACGAGGCGAAAGAAGAATTAGAAGAAGTCATTGAGTTTTTAAAAGATCCCAAGAAGTTTCAGCGTTTAGGAGGAAAGATTCCCAAGGGAGTTTTGCTGATGGGGCCGCCGGGAACAGGGAAAACCCTTTTAGCAAAAGCGATTGCCGGAGAAGCAGGAGTTCCTTTTTTAAGCATAAGCGGTTCGGATTTTGTTGAAATGTTTGTTGGAGTCGGCGCAAGCCGGGTAAGAGATTTGTTTGAACAGGCCAAGAAAGCTTCAAAAATGTGCGGCAGAGGCAGCATAATATTTATAGATGAGATTGATGCTGTTGGCAGGCAGCGTTTTGCCGGAGTTGGCGGAGGGCATGACGAGCGTGAACAAACACTTAATGCTTTGCTTGTGGAAATGGATGGTTTTAATACGCAGGAGGGGATCATTCTTATGGCTGCGACAAATAGGCCGGATGTCCTTGACCCGGCATTATTGCGTCCTGGCAGATTTGACCGGCAGATTGTTATTGATAGCCCGGACCTTATTGGCAGAGAAGCTATTTTAAAAGTTCATGTGCGCAATGTAAAGTTAGATAAAGATGTTAATTTAAATGCGATTGCCAGGCAGACCCCGGGATTTTCCGGAGCGGATATTGCTAATTTAGTAAATGAAGCGGCGCTTTTAGCGGCACGCCGTAATAAAGAATCAGTTACTATGGTAGAATTACAGGGGTCCATTGAAAGGGTTGTTGCCGGGCCGGAAAGAAAGTCGAGAGTTATCAGTAAAGAAGAAAAAATTATTGTCGCTTATCATGAGGCGGGGCATGCTTTATTATCGATGCTTGTTCCCGGAGTTGATCCATTGCATAAAGTTTCGATAATTCCCCGCGGCACAGCGGCATTAGGTTATACGCTGCAGATGCCGTCGCAGGATAGGTATATAATGTCTAAAAAAGAACTTATTGGCAGGTTGATTGTGTTTTTAGGAGGCCGCGCCAGCGAACAGCTTATTTTTGACGAAATAACTACCGGAGCGCATAATGATTTGGATGTGGCAACGCGCAGTGCGCGCAGAATGGTATGCGAATTTGGCATGAGCGAAAAACTGGGGCATTTAACGTTTGGCCACCGGCCGCAGCATATTTTTCTTGGGCGTGATATCTTGGATGAGAAAAATTATAGCGAACAGACTGCGGTTATAATCGATCATGAAGTGAGAAAAATTGTTGATGATTGTTATGATCAGGCGCAAAAACTGCTTACTGATAATATTGATAAATTGAGAAAGTTGGCGGAAACTTTGCTTGAGAAAGAAGTGATGGATTCTAAAGAAGTGCGCAAGCTGCTGGAATTGCCTGATGCCAAGGAAGATAAAAATTTTGAGGAAATACTTGCACAGCCAAAGCAGGAAGAAAAAAAAGACATGGGAAAAAATATTTCTGAACCTGGCCTTAAGGAAAATAAAGATGTTTCAGCAGTGTAGCAGAAGATGCATCCGAAATAGTATTAAATTTGTTTAGGATAAGTTTTAAGACTGCCATCTAGGAGAAAAGAAGTGCAGCGATCTTGTGCATGCGGAATGGCTCACAACAAGAAAATCATCGAGCAGGTTAAAAAATCGGCCTTAAGCTATTCTGGAGAACCGAAGATTTTCGCCTGCGGCAAATACAAACTTGATCTTTCTCGAAGGCCGCTGATTATGGGAATCTTAAATGTTACCCCTGATTCTTTTAGCGACGGAGGAATATATTTTGAAAAGGGAAAAGCTATTGATCATGCTTTTGAAATGGAAAAAGATGGCGCGGATATAATTGATATCGGAGCAGAATCAACCCGTCCTGGATCGATGCCGATAGGCGCGCTTGAGCAGCTTAAACGATTAGAAGGCATTGTTAAGATATTAGGGAAAAAACTTAAAATTCCGATTTCAATAGATACTTCAGAATTAATGGTTGCTAAACGCTGTTTGGATTTGGGTGCAAGTATCATAAACGATGTTTGTGCTTTACGTAAAGATAAGCAATTAGGAGCAGTTATTGCCGGGTATAATGCTGGTGTTATATTGATGCATATGAAAAAAAATCCAAGGACAATGCAGCAGAAGCCGCAATACAAAGATGTTATAAACGAGCTTATTAGGTTCTTACAGGCGGCGAAAAAAAGAGCTGTCAAATATGGCATTAAAAGAGAGAATATTATTTTAGATCCGGGGATCGGCTTTGGGAAAACAACGGAGCATAATCTTAAGATAATTAATTTTCTTGAGAAGTTTAAAGTGCTTGGTTGTGCGTTATTGGTTGGGACTTCACGGAAATCTTTTATCGCAAATATATTGGGTTTGCCGGCCGGAGAACGGGAATTCGCTACGGCGGCAAGTATTGTATGCGCGATGATTAACGGGGCAAATATTTTGCGTGTGCATAATGTGCGGCAAATGCGCGAGGTTGTATTAATGACGCAAGCAATCAGGGAGCAAAAATATAGATGATGCCGGAAGTAAATATTTTTGAAATATGGAAAATCGCGCTTGAAATTTCAATAATCTGGTTTTTATTGTACCGGTTTATGGTATTTATCCAGGGGACTAGAGTGGTTCCTCTTTTACGCGGAATTGTTATTTTGGTCGTGCTTTTTTCCCTGACTAACCTGTTTAATTTAATTGTATTGAACTGGATTCTGACAAAATTATTCGCAATATCAGTGTTTGGATTTTTAATTATTTTTCATCCGGAGATACGCCGCGGGTTAAGTAAAATTGGTCAGACATATTTCAATATGTTTTCTCCCATGGATGCAGAACAGGGAGTTGTGAATGATGTCAGTCAATCTTTGATGAGCCTGGCGCAGAAACGTATCGGAGCTTTGGTAGCTTTTGAAAGAAGCGTAGGGTTAAAAACGTATGCTGAAAGCGGAGTAAGGCTGGATGCGGGAATAAGTGCGGAGCTCTTAAATACGATTTTTAGTCCGATTGGGCCGCTGCATGACGGCGGAGTGATTATTGGCTCCGGGCGCATTACTGCAGCCGGATGTATTTTTCCGCTTTCTCAAAACATGGAGATAGACCGGGCATTAGGGACAAGGCATCGTGCGGCAATAGGATTAAGCGAAGAGACGGATGCGGTTGTGGCTATGGTTTCAGAAGAAACAGGAAAGATTTCTATTGCGCAGGCGGGAAAGTTAATAACTGATTTTGAGGGAAAAGATTTTAATTTTGTTTTGAAAAATATTTTACAGCAGCCGCAGGAAAAGAGAAAAAATATTTTTTATAGCTGGAGACAAAAAAACAGTGGCAATAAATAAAGAAAAATACAGAAATTTTATTCTTAAAATATTCAGCCTTATTTTAGCAATCATTATCTGGTTTTATATTCATAGCATAGTGCAAAACCTGGCCGGCGGCCCTGTGGCGTATAAAGACGTAAAAGATGTTGAAGTTAAACTTATGGGCGAACAGCTGTTTTTAGGCAAAAATATTTTTCTTGTGGAGTTAGAGGAAAAAAGCATTGATCTGCGCATAAAGGGCCCGGAGCGCGTGGTAGAAAAAATTTCTAATATCGATATAACTGCGTATGTGAATGTTAGCGGTTTGCGGGCCGGAAGAACCTATAGCCCGGTGGTAAATTTTATTTTACCGGAAAATATTGAATTGATCGGCGCTGCTCCTGTAGCTCGGGTTGAAATAAAGGAAAAGAGTTTGTAATGGCAGAACATAAGTTATTTGGAACAGACGGGATCAGAGCCCGGTTTGGGGAATGGCCGCTTACGGAAGAGATGATTTATTGCCTTGGCCGGGCTGCGAGCATCTGGCTGAAAAAGAAATCAGTAAAAACAAAGAAACTTAGCGTAATTATCGGCAAAGATACCCGCGCTTCCTGCAATGTTATTGAACAAAATCTCGCCAATGGATTTAAAGACGAAAAAATAGAAGTTTATTCTGCCGGGGTTATTCCTACTCCGGGGCTTGCGTATATGACAAATGTTCAGGATGTAAAGCTGGGAGCAATGATTTCTGCTTCGCATAACCCAGCCGAAGACAACGGGATAAAATTTTTTAGCCATAACGGATTTAAGCTTTCCGAGAAGGAAGAAATAGAAATAGAGAACATCGTATCTAATCTATTGAAACGGCCAGGCGCGCTTAAATCAACGCAAAAAAGAAAACATATAAAATTAAAAAAAATTCCCCCGCGGTGTTATATCGAACATTTAAAAAAAAGCGTTAGCGGTTTAAACTTGTTCGGGCTGAAAATGGTTGCTGATTGCGCTAATGGCGCAGTGTCTGCTTATGCGCAGAAGTTATTTGAAGGCCTAGGGGCAAAGGTAGATGTTTTTAATAATAAGCCGGATGGCAAAAATATTAATTATAATTGCGGTTCTTTACACCCTGAACAGATGGCTGTAATTGCAAAAAGAAAGAAAGCAGTGTTCGGCTGTTCCTTTGACGGCGATGCTGACAGAGTGATGTTTTGCGATGAGCAGGGCAAAATTATCGACGGTGATTTTTTGATGGCGTTGGTCGCGAAATATTTGCAGGGTAAAGGAACGCTTTCGAATAATACCGTTGTCGGCACCTCAATGACAAACTTTGGCCTGGAGAAATATCTGGAAAAGCTGGATATAAAACTTGTCCGTGCTGATGTAGGGGATAAATATGTATTAAAAGAAATGTTAAAGCATAAATCTAATTTCGGCGGAGAACAGTCAGGCCATATAATTTTTCTCGAATACGCGACAACCGGAGACGGGATGCTGACCGCGCTGCAGCTTTTGAAGATAATGAAGGAAACCGGCCAGAAACTTAGCCATTTGTCAAAGGGCTTAAAAAAATATCCGCAGCTTATTAAAAATGTAAGGGTAAGCCAAAAAAAAGATTTCAGGAAGATGCCGGTTGTTTGGGAAAGAATAAAATACGCAGAAAAAGTGCTTAAGGATAATGGGCGTTTGGTAATGCGTTATTCCGGCACAGAATGTTTAGCAAGAATAATGGTTGAAGGCATGAAAAAACAACAGATAAAAAATATTGCTGATTACATAGCAGAAGCGATACAAAAAGAAATTGGTGTTTGAGATGATAAAATTAGGCGTAAATATTGATCATATAGCAACACTGCGGCAAGCGCGCAAAACAATCGAGCCTGACCCTGTTGCTGCGGCAGTAATTGCGGAATTAGCCGGCGCGGATGGGATTACTGTCCATCTGCGTGAAGACCGCAGGCATATTAATGACCGCGATATTGCGTTATTGCGAAAAGTAGTACGTACCAGGCTAAACCTTGAAATGTCGATTGCAAAAGAGATTGTGGGGATTGCAATGCGGGTAAAGCCTGATCAGGCTACGCTTGTTCCGGAAAAACGGCAGGAAATAACAACCGAAGGCGGATTGAATGTTGCGGCTGGATTTAAGAAAATAAAAGAGGTGACCGGAAAGCTGCAAAAAAACGGAATAATAGTCAGCCTTTTTGTTGACCCGGAGGAAGAGCAAATTAGGGCGGCAAGCAAAGTAAAAGCTGAATTCATTGAATTGCATACAGGAATGTTTGCCAAAGCAAAAAACGGAATTAATGCAGAAAAAGAACTGGATATTTTAGAGCAAAGCGCAAAGCTGGCAAAATCCCTTGGATTAAGAGTTAATGCCGGGCATGGCCTGGACTACTGGAATACTAAGCAACTTGTGCAAAAAATACCGGATTTGGAGGAGTTAAATATCGGACACGCGATTATTGCCCGGGCAGTGTTGGTTGGCCTTGATAAAGCAGTCGGCGAAATGAAAGCGCTGATTGATAATTATGCAAATAAAGTTTAATAGTAAAAGAATATGATTGTCGGCTGCGGCACGGATATTATTGAAACAAAACGGATGAAAGAAGCGGTTAAAAAATGGGGAGCTTCTTTTTTAAAACGAATATTTACGCAAAAAGAAATAGAATATTCCATGAAGAGAAGGTTTTACTTTGAGCATTTAGCTGCCAGGTTTGCCGCTAAAGAAGCGGTATTAAAAGCGTTTGGAGACGGGTTCAGCAGTGCTAATTTAAAAGACATAGAGATTGTAAATGATAAAAACGGCCGGCCGGGAGTAATTTTGAAAGCAGATATGGATAAGCTTAAGAAGAAAAAAAAGATTTGCTCGATTTCCGTAAGCATGTCGCATACTAAAAATTACGCGCAGGCGATTGCGATCCTTGAAGGAAGCTAATGAAAAAAAAGGATGCGGATTTTTTAAGGCGGGAAAAGAATGCCCATAAAGGAGATTTTGGGCATGTTTTTGTTTTAGCCGGGTCACGCGGGTTTACCGGAGCCGCGGTTTTTTGTGCCAAGGCCGCATTGCTTAGCGGAGCAGGATTGGTAACTGTGGGTATTCCCGAAGGAGAGCAAACAATAGTTGCGATTAAATTAACTGAAGCGATGACTCTGGCGCTTCCGCAGACAAATGAGGGGACGCTAAGCACAAAGGCTTTTGGTAAGATAAATGATTTTTTAAAACGTTGCGATATGCTAGCAATAGGCCCGGGTCTTTCCCGGAATAAATCAACGCAAAATTTAGTCCGCAGAATAATTCGGGAAATTGATGTGCCGATGGTTATTGATGCGGATGCGCTAAACGCTTTGCAGGATAATTTATCTTTGCTTAAAAGAAAAAGCAAGTTTTTGAAGATTATTACGCCTCATCCCGGAGAAATGGCTCGGTTAGTTACTCAAACAACAGAGCAAGTGCAAAAAAACAGAAGAGCGCTTGCAAAACAGCTTTCTTGTATGTATAATATGGTCACTGTGTTAAAGGGGAATGCAACGGTTATCTGCGATAACAAGGGTAATTTGACAATAAACAACACAGGAAATCCCGGGCTGGCTAAAGGCGGCAGCGGGGACGTGCTTACAGGGATTATTGCTGCTTTTTACGCTCAAAGCCAAGATGCGGGGCTAGCGGCAAGGTTAGGAGTTTATGTGCATGGCCTGGCTGCGGATTATGCAGTGCGGGAAAAAGGACAGGTGAGCCTTCTGGCGACAGATGTGCTGGCTTTATTGCCGAAAGCGATAAAGAGTATTGTTGATTAAAGCGTTACAATAGCGGTTGCACGGATGCTGGCGTGGCTCAACGGTAGAGCAGCTGATTTGTAATCAGCCGGTTGGGGGTTCGATTCCCTTCGCCAGCTCCAGTAAACTTTGAAATAGGAATCGAAGCGGAGTAAGCGGCGCGACCAAGTGGGAGCGCAAATTTGCAGGATTGTAAATTTAGCGAACGTAGGGGGGCCTGCGCAATGAGCAATCCCGCCGTAGGCGGGACTGGCACGATGTTGCGAATGTAGTAGGCGATTCCCTTCGCCAGCTCCATAAATTCCTAGCGGCAATTTTGGAATTTGATATTTGTAATGTGTAATTTTTTTCGGGCAGGTGGCCGAGTGGAAATGGCAGCAGACTGTAAATCTGCCGGCAATGCCTACGGAGGTTCAAGTCCTTCCCTGCCCACCATTTTTTGAAATAAGGATTTGAAGCGGAATGAACGGAGCGACCTTATGGGAGCTCAAATTTGCAGGATTGCAAATTTAGTGAGTGTAGGGGAGCCTACGCAGAGAGCAACACGATGTTGCGAATGTAGGAGGCAAGTCCTTCCCTGCCCACCATAAATACAGTAGTAAGTCGTAAGAATTAAGTCTTAAGAAAAAGCAAAAAATGCTTTTTGAAATTTATTCTTACGTCTTATGACTTAAAACTTATTACTGCTTTTTTGCGGGAGTAGTTCAGTGGTAGAACAATAGCCTTCCAAGCTATTTACGAGGGTTCGATTCCCTTCTCCCGCTCCAATTAAATAAACCACGCGAGAAGATTCGGGTGGTTTTTATTTATGCGGTTGCATTGCTAAGTTGCGTTGTAAAATAGGCTTCCTTAGTCACCCGCTTTCGTCGGGCTTCCTGCCTGCCGGCAGGCAGGTGCACAAACATTTCCCTTTTAATTAATTATAAATCCATCACGGCGGCGAAAAATATATAGGGTTTTTGCATTTTTTGTAAGGGCAGTCCCATAAAGGGCGTTGCGAATCCGCCAAGCTTCATGGCGGAGCCGACCGACTGTGACTGCCCGGCGCGATAATATTTACATATAATAAGTAAATTTGGTATAATACAACAAGAGCTATAGCTGCTAATTTAACTTAATGATTGACGGAAATTTTAATTTATGATATCTTTAATTCAAGAAAGTAAATATTTGAAAGTGGTGAGTTCGAAGGGGGAAACCTCCACGATAAAAAAGTAAAACCTTTGCTAGAAATGGCGAAGGATTTTTTATTTTAGGAGTAGTAAAAATGGCCTCAATAAATGGGAATTGGTTCCATTCAAGAAGCAGTTCCAATCTTGATGAATTGTTGGTGGCAAGAACATTAGTACTTGAAAGCCAAAAAAACGAGTACGTTGGTTTTGGTTGGTCAAGTGATAGGCGCGGGAATCAAAAAATGTATGATTTTGCAGGTGCGGCTAATATTCAACCGTCAACCATGCAAACAAAAATCCGCACAATGATTCGATACGGGTTCATTAGAGATGGCAATCAATGTCCCTTGATTTGGACACGAATGGGGAACTTATGGAATGATCTGTACACAGTGGGCAATTATACCGCTTCAAAAAAAATTTATGAGTTAACGCTTTCAATCTCGCTAGCGATATACGCATTTAATAATTCACCGGCTCAGTATAGTATAAATCCCGCAAATGGAGAAATGCCGTTGAAGTTTTTGCTAAATAATCTTGATAAGAGCAATTCTATCTCATTAAGGGACTTTAAGGCACTTGTAGATGGTCAAACTACAAGAGTTGGCGATAATGCATCATATTGGAAAACAGATATAATTAATTCAGGATTGTTTGAAGAAAATAGTGGGCGATTGTTTTACACTGGTGAATACTTGCAGTTTGTCAATGAGATAAAGGCGTTCAACCCAAACACTTTGTTAAACGATGACGATTGGCAGGCAATAAGAGATAACCCATTAATTGATATCTCGCCATTTAAAACGTCTATTAGCGAAATATTTGAATCAATAATGCAAGAACAAAACATCGAAGATCAGATCACGGATGACATTTTAACTGCGCCTCTTGTGGATGTAGTTGCGGAACAAGAAGAAGTTGCGATTCCTGAAGTTGACATTTTAAGTAATGATACGAGATTCATTAATAGTACAAGGCGAGTTAGAAACGCAACCTGGTCAATTAGAGTTAAAAAAAGATATAATTATATTTGCGTTGTTCCTAATTGTGATGTGACTGGAAAGTTGTTTGTAGACGCGGCTCATGTTAAGCCAGATGCTATTCCGGAAGGGAATATTCCACATAGGGCACATATGTTGAACGGGCTTTGTTTATGTAAACATTGCCATATTGCATTCGATAAAGGATATTTTTCTTTGAATGATGATTATAAGATAATAACATCATCCAAGTTTTCTAATATTGTTGATCAAAATTTAAAACAAGTAATTTTGTCAAGCGATAACAATATTATTAAAAACCGAAATGATGGCAAATTTCCTTTAGTTGAGTTTGTCCGATATCACAGGGAAAATAAATTTAAGAGGTAAAAGTTAATGCCAGCAGTTAATTTAGAATACAAGACTTTCTTTGATGAATTCGAAGTTAATAGTTTGGTTTCAGAACCAGGGCTTGGTTACGGATTACTTGGACCAGAGATAAAAGAAGTACAAGCAAAGCAGCTTGAAATTTTTGAAAAGCTTGAAACCGGATTGCCGATGTTTAATGGTTCGTCATTCGGCAATCAAGTTAATTTTCAAAAGGCATATCAAACACCAGTTCAAAGGTGGTTTCCTTATCGTGAGGGGTATTCCACCCTTTTGGTTAATTCTTTTATCAGAGAGCTCCAGATAACCGGAAATATATTTGATCCATTTTGTGGAAGCGGAACGACGTTATTAGCGGCAAGAGGTAATGGTTTAAATTCATTCGGAATAGATGTAAACCCCATTTCGGTTTTAGTTGCAAAAGTCGAGAATGAACAATATGGTGATTCTGATATTGAAAGCTTTAGTTATGAGATAAATACAATTCGTGCGCTTGCAAAGTCGGGAGAAGTTCATTACACACCCTTTGATCTCGCAGATAAGGTTTTTAATCGGGAAATACTCAATTCTTTATTACAAATGAAAAATCATATAAGTAAGATTGTAAACATAAAGATACAAAATTTGATTTTTATCGCTTGGCTTTCAATTATCGAAAGTATTTCAAATGTTAAGAAAGAAGGGAACGGAATTAAATACAAAAATAGAAAGAGAACATCAAATGGTTATATAAATATCAACAAAGATGACTGGGAAGAACAAGCTTTTCCCGAGGATAAATTCAACTTTGTTAAAAACAAGCTTTTAAAGCATCTGGAGATTATTTTGGTTGATATGAAGTATAACTACGGCAGTTGCGAAAAAAAACCTTATATTTTTAAAGGAAGTTGCTTGGAGTTTACCGAATTTTTTTCAGATGAGATTCAGCTTACTTTTTTTTCGCCACCCTACTGTAACTGTTTTGATTATTTTGAAATTCATAAAGTTGAATTATGGCTTGGCGATTTTGTTTCCGCAAAAGAAGAATTCAGGTTGCTTAGAAACGCTGGGTTCCGATCAAATACTAATTCACTTAATCATAAATCTATTATTAATAGTAATAAGTATCTCGAGGATTTAATTTCATTATTTGATCATGCGAAACTTTGGAATAACCGAATCCCTAATGTTGTGAGGGGCTACTTTGATGATATGTATAGGTTTTTGACCAAACTATATCAACAAACCGTAAAAAATGGTTATGTTGGTATTGTCGTGGGTAATTCTGCATATTCGGGCATAATAATCCCAGTCGATATTTTAATTGTAGATATCGCAAAAGAAATTGGATTTAAAGTAAAAAATATTTTTGTAACAAGGCATCTAACTACAAGTTCGCAGCAAAAACAAAAGTTAGAATATTTAAAAAATTATTTACGCGAGAGTATTGTATTATTAGAAAAATGAACCTAGCCACGAAATATACTCATGTTAAAGAGAATGTGCCGCAAAATATCAAGCGGAATTCGATTTTAAATATTAATACAAATGGGGTGACGGCTTTTACCCACGGGTTTCATAAATATCCCGCTAAGTTTATTCCTCTTATTCCACGATGGGCGATAAAAAAATATCTCAATGGAAGTGAAAGCAAGACTGTTTTTGATCCTTTTTGCGGATCTGGAACAACCTTAGTTGAAGGAATTTTAGCAGGGCATAACGCAATTGGTTTTGATGTTGACCCATTATCTTCAATGATTGCGAAGGTTAAAACAACAAGAGTGGATGTGATTGGGCTAAATGAAGTGGCAACTTGGCTTATAAATGGAATTAAGAATAGGGGAAAAGGGCTATTTAAACCCGATTGTGAAACCCTTGAGCATTGGTTTACAGGAGATGCTATAAAAAAACTCTCAATAATTAGGACGCTAATAAATCAAATTCCTGATAAATTCGGAACAGATAAAAAAACAAAAGATATACAAGAGTTGCTTTTGATCTGTTTTTCTTCAATTATTAGACGTGTTTCAAATGCGGATGATGAATCACAAAAAACTTACGTATCTCATACTAAAATTAAAGAACCCGAAGAAGTATTCGCCCTATTTCTTTCACAACTTAATCTTTTCATTGAAAGAATTTCAAAATTTTCAGAAATTACCGATCCAAAACTAGCGAGTAAAGTTGTTTGTTCTTCAAGCATACAATCGTTGACAAAAAAAATGACAAAGCAAACTATTGATTTAGTAGTTACTTCCCCCCCATACATTAAGGCAATTGATTATATTTATAATCAATTGGTTGAGCTATTTTGGATTGGGGATTTGTTTGATATGCAAACGCAGGGGAGACAAAATATCAAGAAAAAAGACTATATTGGTAATAAGCATTTGAAGAAAACCGAGTTTATAAATCATGATCCTTACAATAATATCTTACATATTAATGGGTTAGATAAAAAACTTCAAAAGGTATTTGATAGCGATAAAAAGAATGGCCACAGACATTCTTACGTAACTTTTAAATATTTTGCTGATATGGAGAAGCATTTTTCAGAAATGGCGAAGTGTTTAACAAAAGGTACTCATTATGTGATGGTGGCTGGGGATAGTTCAGTAAGCGGGATTTTTTTTGAAACGGCAGATTTTCTTGGTGATTTAGCTGAGAGAAATCAATTTAGGGTTGTTGATAAATGGGGTTATAAAATTAAAAATCGTTATATGAGATTTGATCGAAAAGGCAGAGGTGGAATAATTGAAATTGATTGGGTGATTGATTTTGAAAAGAAATAAACCAAGTTACTTTTAAAGACTCAAATTAGATATTATGGCTTATTGAATGGTGAATATAGGTTGAAATAGAATTTCCTTTGCTGGTTCGGCGCACAGGGTGAAATATTATCCCCCTAAATATGGATTATCCAAATTTTGCCTACCTGGTTGGCAGACAGGCAAATTTTGGGATAAAGAGAGGAAAAACTATGTCAAAAAGCATTGTATATTTTCAGGCTGTAAATGATTCAAAAGATATTATAGCTCTTAGAGCAAAGTTCAAACAGCTTATTAAAGAAAGCAAACTATGCGAGGATTTTAAAAAAGGAGAATTAATCCCGATAAAGATGCATTTGGGAGAGAAGGGCAATACCGGCCATGTCAACGCCCAAGTGATAAAAACGCTGGTTGATAAGTTGAAATCAAAAGCAGCTAAGCCTTTTATTACGGATACTAATGTGCTTTATCATGGACAAAGAGTCAATGCGGTTGACCATATGATGTTAGCGCATGAGCATGGTTTTGGGGTAAATGATATTGGCGCCCCTGTATTTATCAGCGACGGGCTTTTCGGGGAAAACGCTCAGGAAGTAGAGATAAATAAAAAGCATTTTAAAAAAGTAAGTATTGCCAAACCTGTTTTATATTTTGACAAGATGATAAGCGTCGCGCATGTTACCGGGCATCTTTTAACAGGGTTTGCCGCTTCAATTAAAAATATGGGCATGGGATTTGCTTCCCGGGCAGGAAAGCTAAGGCAGCATTCAAATATTAAACCGTTAATAAGAGAAGGTAACTGTATCTTATGCCGCAGGTGTATTGAAAATTGCCCGGTATCAGCAATTATAGAAAAAGAATCACGCGCGTTTATTAAAAGTGAGAGTTGTATTGGCTGCGGCGAATGTATCGTAGCTTGTAAATATAATGCGGTTGCTGATGATTATGGCGAGGATGCGAATATCCTTGTTGAAAAAATGGTAGAGTATGCTTATGGGGTATTAAAGTATCCCAAGTATAAGGTATTTTTTAATTTTGCGGTACGGATAACTAAAAATTGTGATTGTATGGCCAAAAATGAGCAGAATATTACTAATGATGTGGGAATTTTCGCTTCAACTGACCCTGTGGCCTGTGATAAAGCTTCATCAGATATGGTAATAAAAAATTCCCAGGAAGATATTTTCAAAAAAGCATACCCGCAGGCATCACTTTATACGCATCAGCTTGATTATGCCGAAAAGATCGGCCTGGGTAATTTAGATTATGAATTGGTTAGTGTCCAATGAAAAACAATGATAGTGCAAAATTTAAAAAGCTTTTCGGCATTGAACGCGGCAAGATCGGGCAAACTTTGATCATAAGCCCGTTTTTTAACGCGAAATTATTTAGCGGCTATATAAAAAAACATAAGTATTTTCAGGGGATGCTTTATAAAGGCGTGCAGGGAGTTTTTGAAAACAGGGAGATTACGTTTGTTAATACAGGTATTGGAGCGTCATTAGTAGTGGACAGTGTTTTAGCGCAGGAACAAAATAGGACGAAAAAAATAATTTTTTTGGGAGCCGTAGGTGCGCTAACAGGGTTGGATGTGGGCGAGAATGTTTTTGTTGAAGAGGCCTCTATTGATGAGAAATATTTTAATTCAATAAACTCCGGAATTGAAAATACCGGTTTAAAATTATTTAAAGCAGATGCGGTTTTAATAAGAGAGGTTAAAAATGCCGCGGAAAAACTTAGAATTAAAATCCGCGGTATTAATGTTACGGCATTGGATTCATTATGGCAGCAGGATAAAAAAACGCAGGACAGGTTGGAGCAAAACGGAGCGCAAGCAGTGGATTTGGAATGCGCTTTTTTTTATTCCGCGGCAAAAACAAAGGGAATTCAGGCGATTAGCCTTTGTTTTGTTAGCGACCATATAAGGCACAAACAGTATTGGAACGAGGTCTCTCCTTTAGAGCGCTGTCAAATAAAAAAATCTATTCGAGATCTAATCGAACTTTCTCTGAAATTAGGTGATGGATTCCTCCTACAGCCAGAAGGCTGCTGACATGTAATAGTTCAGCGTTCAGAAGTTTGAGTCAATAATGATGCGGTACAGACTCAATCGTCTCCCCGCGTTCGCAGGCGGTGCTCGTCGCAATCGGATAAAAATTTCCCGACTGCCCCCCATCCCCCACAGGGCGGTAGTTCAGGTAAGCACTTCTGGGAAAATTTCATCCTCATAAGCGAGCTCCTGCGCGCCTTATGCTCACTATGTGAGCCGATCGAGTCTCTTCTGCTAAGAGCTGAACTGTTACTATACTATATATTGTATATAATTAAGGTTGTTTCCACAATTATTTTACAGCCTTTTATTTGTGTGATTTTCAATATATAGTATATAAAGAGTATATAGTAGACTAAATATTGTATAAAATACTTTAAAAAAGTTAATTTTCCCTTGACTTTTGCTTGAATTAATCCCATAATTGGTAATTAAATAACTAATTCCAGTAATTATTTAGTGTTCGCAGGGAAAAAGATATAATATTAGGGGGCAGTAGGGGCTTTAATAGTGCATTTTTTAAAAACGCAAAAGCGTTAATAATACATAGAATTTATTCCAAAAAGAGCTGTGTCCAGGGGATGATAGAAGCTTTTTCTGAAAGCTATTTTCAGGATGGCTGGCGATATAAATAGAGGAATAATGCGTAAAAGCAGACAGCAAAAAAGATGTGATAATGCAGTGCTGTTATGGAGTATTTTTTTTGTGGTAAGTTCGACGATATCTTATAGTTTTGCGCAAGCGTTGAAAGATGATGTTTTAAGCGAAAAAAAAACTCCAGAATCTTATTCTGAAAAAAATTTTCAGGATAAGATAATACTGCTTGAAAAACTATTACAGCAAACACAACAAGAATATCAGAGTTTGCTTAAGGAAAAAAAAGATTATTACGAGAATGTATTGGCAGAACAAAAACTAGAATCAGAACAGAAATTTTTGCTTCAGCAAAAGGAATATGATGCAAAATTGCAGGCTATTGTTTCTCCTGGGCAAGCTGAAAAAGAACTTGATGAAAGCAAAACGCAGATCGATAAGCTTCAACAGCAATTAAAAGATTTGGAAGAAGAAATAGTTTTAGGGAAAAGAAGCTTTGACGAGAGGCTTCAACAAAAAGAAAGAGAATTTACCGCAAAATATAATGAAGAATCGCTGAAAAACGCAAAGCTTTTTGAGGGGAAAATTGCTGAAAAATATCAGCAGCTTGATAAGGCGCTAAGGGAGAAGGAATCCCATTATGAAAAGAAGTTGAGCGAAAAAGAGCAAGAGCTGGCAAATAGCCAAAAACAGGCGGAAGAAACGGAAAAAACATTGCGTCTTTTTTTAGCGAAGAAAGAAGTGGAATATCAACAGGGTATAGAAGAAAAACAAAATCAGCAAGAAAAAGATTTAGAGGCTACAAATAAATCTTTGGGGCAGCTAAAGATTTATTTAAAGAAACTAAAAAATGAATTAACATTGAACGAAAGTTTACTGAAAGAAAAGGACGAACAAATCAAGGTTTTTAAAGAAAAACTGGCACTTTATTCCGAGGAAGAACTTACGACCAATCAAAAAGTTGACTTTGTAATAAAACAGGAACTTGAAAATGTTTATCAGGAAAATAAACGGCTGAATGATGAGTTGTTGAATGCGCAAAGCAAGCTAGTACAAACGCAAAAAGAATACGAAGAAAAAATAAGCAAGCAAGAGCAGGCATTAAGCGACCTTAAACAAATTGCTCAAGCTGCGGTAAAAAAGAAAACAGAAGAAGCGCAAAAACAGGCGGTTTTGCTTGAAAATAAATATTTAAAACAACTTGAAGAAAAAAGAAAAGAGTACGATGAAAACACAAATGAAACGGAACAAGAGATAATCAGTATTAAAGAGCAGTTAAAACAGGCAGAACAAAAATTTAGCCAAAGCAAAGAGGAATTCCAGAAAGCGTTAACAGATTTAGATAATGAGCATAATAATACGCTGAATCAGGAAAAATCAAGATATGAAAAAGAAATAAAAGAGCAGAACAACAAAATAACCGATTTAAAAAATCAATTAGAAGAGAAGCTTAGGAAAGCGGAAGCGGATTACGCCAAGCAGGTTGAGGCAATAAAAGCAACGCATGAGAGCAGCATAAGCGAAAAAGACAAAACGCTGGCAGATGTCCAGGCGCAGCTTGAGCAGTTTGAAGCTGTAAAAGCAGAATACAAATCAAACCTGGGACAAAAAGAACAAAGCCTTAAGGATTACAGCGCGAAGAATCAGCAACTTGAAAGCCAGGTCAGCCAGTTAAAGAAAGAATTAGAAGAGAAGCTTGGGAAAGCGGAAGCGGATTACGCCAAGCAGGTTGAGGCAATAAAAGCAACGCATGAGAGCAGCATAAGCGAAAAAGACAAAACGCTGGCAGATGTCCAGGCGCGGTTCAGACAGCTTGAGAATCAATTTA
>JACQZH010000038.1:33303-41784 GCA_016213925.1 Candidatus Omnitrophota bacterium
AAAGAATGAATCGCAGGAAAAACTGGCAACGCTTCAAATAGAAAATCTGCAGCGATTAGAAGGATTGAATAATGAGAATGAGAAACTAAAGACAGAATTTGAAGCTAAATTGAAAGAAGCCTATGAAAAATTACGCGGCGATGTAGTTGAAGACGAACAATTAAAAAGCAAATTAACGCTTGTGCGTAATGATCAGGCAGCTTTGCTGGAAGATATTTTAAAGAGCAAAGCAACAATGATGAAAACATTGTCGCAGGATTTTATTGGAAAGGATAAAGAAAGCGCGCAATCTTATTTCGACAGGGCGATGGAAGCTATTCTTAAGAAAAATTATATGCGGGCGAAATATGAACTGGAACAGGTATTGTTTCTGGAGCCACAGAGCCAGATTGCGATGAGTATTCTGGGGAGTCTTAATTTTCTTTTGGAAAGAAAATAATTAGCCGGAAGCTGATTATAAAAGAGAGGAGGCAGGGGAAAGATATGAAAACATCTATAGCGGACGTTGATCGGACAACATCGCACAAGAAAATGGAAGTATTTTTTCCGGAAGGGGTTATTGGTTTTTCAGGGCATCGGACATATTCTATCAGAGAAGATAAATCGAAAGAGCCTTTTTTGTGGATGCAATCGAATGAAGATGAGCAGTTATCCTTTATTCTGATTGATCCCAGAGAATTTAAGCAGGATTATAAGCCGGTTTTAAGTGAGGTGGATAAGATTGCTTTGGGGGTTAATAATGTTGAAGAATGTAAATGCTTGGCTATTGTGGCTGTTCCGGAAGATGCGAGCAAAATAAGTGCGAATTTACTGGCACCGATAATGATAAACGAAAAAGAATCTATTGCCAGGCAGGTAGTACTGCAGGACCAGGAATATCTTGTGCAGTGTTTAATTTTAGACGAGATGAATAAAAACCTAGAGAGGAAAGATGCTAGTTCTTTCACGCAAACCAAATGAGAGTATTATAATCGGAGACGAGATAGAGGTAAAAGTTGTTGAAGTTCGCGGAGAACAGGTTAAATTGGGAATAACCGCGCCGCGAAATATCTCTGTTCACAGGAAAGAAATATATCTTTCTATCCAGGAACAAAATAAGAGCGCGGCAAAATCTAATCATGCGAATATTGATAAAATTTCGCAGTTGTTTAATAAAAATAAAAAAGAACCGCCGAAATAAAATAATAGCAGTATTTGTAGAAATTAAAAAAGCTTGATTAGAGTGCCTTTCTGGAAGAGTTTCTGTGAAATAATGGCAAAATGTCCGGTTATATAAAGAGTTATTTAATTAAAGAAGATTTGGGTTATTTTTGATTTTATGATTTTTTCCTGTGTTTGCTGAAAAAATGAATACGCTCGATCAATGTCTTCTTCCTTAACCCGTGAAGCAACGGAATTTTCAAAAGCCACTAATTTTAAGATACTGTGAATAGAACGCATTGGTACAGCGTTCTTGTTTTTCTGGCCGGAAGAATTTTTAGAATTTTTATTTAAATTATTATGGAAATTTTTGTACGGCACGTGCAGTTTACCTCCTTGTAAACGCGAGTCGATTCCTTTCGACAACCTGAAGTTTATCACACGTAGATTTTTTTGTCAAGGCTTTTATCGATAGTAAGTAACGCAAAAATTAAGAAAACGCGGCAATAGCAAGATTGTTTAAAGAGAAAAGCTCTGGGCAGAATGTTAAAATATAGTTAATTGAAAAGGCATATATGGTGCACTCTATGTTAAGAAATAACGATAAAAATACATTCATAAATTATTTAGAAGATAATTCTGGTTTAAAGCGCGGCGATGCGGAGGAAATAGTTTTTCCCCAGACGGAAGAGGAAGCAATAGAATTTTTAAAGGAATCCGCGGGGAATAAAAGCATGGTTACTATTTCCGGAGCCGGGACCGGTGTTGTTGGCGGCAGGATCCCGCGGGTAGGTAAGATTCTTGCGACTGATAGACTAAACAGAATTATTGAAATACAACGCAATCAAGATGATTCTGGCGGTTGGGCGGTTGTTGAGCCTGGCGTGAGTGTCCAGAGATTAAACGATGAAGCAATGCGTCTTGGGCTGATATATAGGCCGGATCCTACGGAAAAAAATGCTTTTATCGGCGGGACAGTTGCTACTAATGCTTCCGGAGCTCAAGGGTTTAAATACGGTGCTACGAGAAATTATATTCTGGGGGTAAATGTAATTTTTGCCAAAGGACAGAAGATGTCATTTAAACGCGGCGAAGTTATCCTGGACAACGCGGTAAGTATTAATTTTAAAGATGGAAGCCGGATTAAATGTCCGGTACCGCAACGCCAGTACATTCAAATTAAAAACACAGCAGGGTATTTTATTTATAAGGGAAGTGATTTGGTAGATTTATTTATCGGACAGGAAGGCACATTGGGGTTAATCAGCCGGATTACTGTTAAGCTGGCTGATTTACCGCGAAAAAGTTTTTCCGGCCTGGTATTTTTTGATACCGATAAACAGGCGCTTGAACTGGTACAGATGCTTAAAATGCGTTCATATCTTTCAAGAAAAGAACAAAGCAAGGATGATATTGACTGCGCTTGCATAGAATACTTTGACCTCAATTGTTTACGAATGCTCAAAGAAAAATATTCCCTTATCCCGCAGAAAAAAAATGCTGCTATTTTTTTTGAGCAGAATATGGAAACGGAAAATGAGGCGAAAGTGATGGGCTTTTATGAACAGCTGATGGAAAATCTTAAAATCAGGGATGAGTTTATTTGGATTGGAAGTTCAATGAGGGAAAAAGAGCAAATAACAGCGATGAGGTATGATTTGCCGGTAATAATCAATGAAAAAGTTAAAAAGAATAAGGTTTGTAAAATAAGCACGGATTGCGCGGTAAGTGATGATGAATTTCCGAGGCTATTCTGGTTTTATAAACAAAAGTTAAAGGAAAGTGAAATCCCCTTTTGTATTTTCGGCCACATCGGGGAGAACCATTTGCATGTAAATCTTATGCCAGAAGGGCAGGATGATTTTTTAAAAGCTAGCCGGAAGTATAAAGAATTTATTGTTACTGCGGTTAAGATGGGCGGGACGGTTTCCGCAGAACATGGGATAGGAAAATTAAAACGGGAATATTTAAAAATCATGCTTAAAGATACAGCACTGCGCCAAATGGCGGCAATAAAAATGGCGTTTGACCCGCAATTAATGCTTGGCATGGGAAATATTTTTGAAGAGCAAATATTTAAGAAGCTTTGAACAAAGATTACTTTTTAGTATAATAATATTGCTATGAATCAGGCGCTTGTTTTAAATGATCTCCAAATTACTTATCGGGAAAAAGGGTATGTAAAAGATGCCCTTTCGAATCTTACGTTAGAGGTTAATTGCGGAGAAGTTTTTGGTTATCTGGGGCCAAACGGAGCCGGTAAAACAACAACGATAAAAGCAATTCTTGATTTGATTCGCCCTGCCAAAGGTTCTATAGAGATTTTCGGTTTTTCCGCTCAAAACCATAAAGCACGGCATCGTCTGGGATATATGCCGGAAATAGCTAATTACTACTGGTTTTTAACTCCCCGGGAGTTAATGGTCATGTATGCCGGTTTTTTTGGGATAAACAAAACGGATGCTTTTAAAAAAGCGGAAAAGGTTTTTGATTTGATAGGCTTGGGGGATGAATCAAATCATCTGATGAAAAGTTTTTCTAAGGGAATGATGCAAAAGGTAAGCCTGGCCCAAGCATTGATTAATGCCCCGGATTTATTAATATTGGATGAGCCGACAAGCGGGCTTGACCCGATAGCCAGGATGAAGGTGCGTGATATAATCAAAAGCCTAAAAGCCGAGGGCAAGACGATTTTCTTTTCTTCTCATGAGCTATCCGAAGTTGAGTTGATATGCGACCGGGTAGGGATTTTAAAAGAAGGAAAAATTATTAAAGTAAGCCCGATTAAGGAAATATTGGAGCAAAAAAACCGTTATCAGAGCTTGGAACACTATTTTCTCGAAATAATAAGGAGTTGTTAATGGGAGTGGTTTTTCTGATCGCGATGAATCTTGTGCGTGAATTATTCCGCAAAAAAGATGTTTATGTTCTGGTAATATTTTTAGTGATTTTACTGATATATTTTAGCGGAACTGTTTTTTTCGGCCTTAGCGATATTTACCGCTATATGAAAGAAATCGGGCTGGCAATGGTTTTTTTATTTTCAGTGCTTATAAGCGTGTCTTTTGGTTCAAAACTGATGATTGAGGAACAGCGGGAAAAAACCATTTATCCTCTTCTGGCAAAACCGATTACGCGCTTAGAGGTGCTTTGCGGTAAGCTTTTAGGGGGTATTTTCGTTTCCTGGAGCTGCTTTAGCATATTTTTCGCGCTCTTTTTGTCGCTGAATTTTTTTAAGCACGAGAGCGTTTCGGGAATGCTTTACCTTCAGTTGTATTATTTCGGGCTGCTGATGTTTTTGATGCTTAACTCTATGGCGATTTGGCTTTCAATGTATTTTACATTTTCAACAACGGTTACGCTTTCTTACATTATTTATTTTTTAATGCTTTGGTTCGGGCAGAGTTTACGCGGATTTTTATATAACTTTTCGTTTCTTGGGCAGGTTATATATTACCTTTTGCCGCATTTTGAATTTTTTTATTTACGCCGCCGGGTGATTCATTCCTGTGAACCGCTGCCTTTATGGGTGATTACAGCAATAACTGCGTATGCAGGGATTTATACTTTAGTAATGTTATTGTCCGCACATTTAAGGTTTAGAAAAAGATGGCTGTGAAAAAGTACGTTCTTATAACCGGTTTTCCCGTTTTAATATTTTTTACGCTTTTAACCGCAGTTAATCTTGACATATTTTTTTTGAAGGAACAAAAAAAATTGTTTATGCCAAAAGGGATTTTTTATCAGGTTTTCGGCCAGTTTAGGCATGATATAGCCGCGCTGTTCTACATAAAATCCGATGAATATTATCATCGGGGAACGGAACATCGGTTTGATGAGAAACATCCTGGGGGAAATAAGTGTGTCGAAGAATCAGGGGAGCCTGCGCAAGAAAAATCAGTGAATATCCTTGAGGAAAATAACGGGGATATTTTCTTTAAAATAAGCAGAGCGCTGCAGGAGCATAGATTAGTTCATCTGGAAAAAACTGAACGCGCGGAAGTTATTCCTTGGTTTTTTTTCTCGTCAGAAGTAGACCCGGAGTTTATTGCGGCCTATACAGTAGGATCATTTTGGCTGGCAACGCGGATGCAGAAGCCGGATGAGGCGTTAATATTTTTAAAAAAAGGAGCGCGTTATAACCCGCGGGCATGGCAGATTTTTGAACAGATAGGCAGTATCTATTTTATGGCCAAAAATGATTATCAAAAGTCGCTAAGTTATTTTAAGCGGGCTTATGAGTTGATGAGCGGCGAAAATCAGGCAGCGCTTATTGATAAAAAAAGGGTGCTTATTTTTCTTGCTGCTTCTGCGGAACGGCTGAACAAGTATGAGCAGAGTTTATTGTATAATGAAGCCTTGCTGGCGCTTGTTCCGGAAGATGAGGCGGCGAAAGCGAAAATTGACAGCTTACGGGAGAAAATAGAGAAAGGTTTTTAAATGCAGGCACATAGACGCCAGTACGAAGACTTGAATGCCGCTGCGCTTTATTGCAATAAATGCCGAAAGTCTATGCCGGTACGGGAAAAACTGCTCTTGGTTTTACCTCAAGGATATCTTTTTGAATATTTATGCGTCAACTGCGGCGAAAGCCTCGGAGAAAAAACTGTAAGGCTGGGCAAAGAAGACAGGATGTTATTTTAACGAGGCTCTCCTGATGAAAAAACATTTTGCAGCTAAGATAATTATTCCGAGGAAGATCGTTTAAGTTTTTCGATTACCCGTTTTAAGTCTGCCTCGGTATCGACGCTAATGGTGTCATGCTTTGTTTCGATTACTTTAATCTGATAGCCATGTTCTAAGGCGCGAAGCTGTTCAAGTGATTCCGCTTCTTCCAGCCGCGATGTTTTTAATCCTTTGAAGGTTAGAAGAAAGTCTTTGGTATAGGCATAAATCCCGATATGCTTATACATTGGCACTGCCGATATATCCGGAGAACGGGTAATATTCGGAATAGGCGAGCGGGAAAAATAAAGGGCGAAATTATCTTTATTCGTTACTACTTTTACTACATTAGGGTCTGAAAGCTCCTGCGGGCTGGTTATTTTGTGTTTAAGCGTTGCCATGACTAAATGAGGGTTTTCAAGCAAAGCATAAGCAACGTCATTGATCATTGAGGGATGAATAAGCGGTTCATCGCCTTGAATATTTACGATTATTTTTACGTCGAGATCAAAAACTACTTCAGTAAGCCGTTCGGTTCCGGATAAATGTTCTTTCGCGGTTAATATGGACTTGCCGTTAAAGCGCTCAACAGCGGCTTTTATTCTTTCGTCATCGGTCGCGATAATCACCTCTTCCAGTATAGAGGCTTCTTTGGCGCGTTCGTAGATATGTTGGATCATTGGCTTTCCCGCGATATCCGCAAGCGCTTTTGCCCTAAGGCGAGTTGACCCATAGCGTGCAGGAATAATACCTACGACATCCATAATAGGCGCTCCTTTATTTTAAATAGCGAAATCTTTAAGCGTGAAAATATGTTCCAAATCACAGTTGTATTTTTTAATATTTTCTTTTGCGCCTTCAAGCCGATCTATAACAGCGATAACGCGAATGATTTTGCAACCAATTTTTTTTACTGCCTCAATTGCCTGAATGGTAGAAGATCCGGTGGTAACAACATCGTCAATGATGACAACCCGGGTTGATTTCTTAAGTGCCGGGCCTTCAATAAGTTTTTTCATGCCATGTTTTTTTTCAGCTTTACGCACAATAAAACCGTTGAGTGGATTTTTGTTTTTGAAGCTTAAAGCAACAGCTGCGCCTATAATCGGATCTGCTCCGAGAGTTAATCCGCCAATTGCGTTGATGCGGTCTTTTTTTATCATTTCCAGTATAATCGTGGCGATTAAATAAGACGCCTGGCTTGAGAGGCTTCCGATACGGGCATCAAAATAATAGTTACTTATTTTTCCGCTGGCAAGAATAACGCGTTTCTTTTTAAAACAAAGTTTTTTAAGTATCGGTAATAGTTGGCCTTTTGATTTTTTGATGGTTTTATTCACGTTTTGCTCCTTTTGTGAATTTTATCCGCTATATGAATAAGGATTATATCCTGAACAGTTATGTTCGTCAATAAAATTGTAAAAAAGCGAGGGCTCTTAAATAACAAGGAAAAACATTGACGTCTTATCAACCGCAATGTAAAATCTTTGAGGATAAAACAAGAAAAAATAAATATAAGGACATGTGCTTTATTATGAAAAATATACTTGCTTGTACTATTATAATGTTTCTATGTATGGCTGCAGCTGTTTATGCGGCAGATGAAATTACGGCAAAAGCTGCATTGGTACTGGATGTGGAAAAAGGCAAAGCTGTATTTGAGAAAAATATAAATCTTTGTTTGCCGGCGGCAAGTACGGTAAAAATTTTTACTGCGTCAATTGCCGCAAAACAGCTTGATAGAAATAAAGAGGTCTTAATTAGTAAAAGAGCGGCTGGAATTGCGCCGAGTAAAGCTTTTTTGACAGAAGGCGCCTCTTACAAAGTTGATGATTTACTGAAATGTTTTTTAATGGGTTCTGCTAACGACGCCGGTGTTGCTTTAGCTGAAGCGGTTTCCGGAACAGAATTCAAATTTTCTTTGCTTATGAATAAAAGAGCCCAGGAAATAGGCGCGAGAAACAGTTTTTTTCTGAATGCTACCGGATTGCCGGAATATAAAAAGCGGCAATACTCGACTGCTCGTGATCTGGCATTGTTTATGAAAGAATTTTTAAAAGAGCCGTTTTTAGTTGGGATTATTAGGGAAAAATATGCTACTGTCAGCGGTAGTGACGCTAAACAAATAAAAGTACGCAATCATAATAAATTTCTTTGGCGCAATGAGTATAATGTAATAGGGAAAACCGGGTATACCTTAAAAGCAAAACATTGTTTTTTGGGGACTTTTGTTAGAGGGAAAAAACGTTATATTGTTGTGATGCTTGGCAGTGCAAACTTGTGGAAGGATTTGGAAAAGTTGATCACCATGTAGCCATATGGCTAAAGACTTTTTTCGGTGTGGGGGGAGAATAAAAAGGGGAATTATAATTTCCCCTTTTTGGACCGCGAATTTTCGATTTTAACGATAATAATATGTTAATTTTCGTAACAGTTCAGCTCTTAGCAGAAGAGACTCGATCGGCTCACATAGTGAGCATAAGGCGCGCAGGAGCTCGCTTATGAGGATGAAATTTTCCCAGAAGTGCTTACCTGAACTACTGCCCTGTGGGGGATGGGGGGCAGTCGGGAAATTTTTATCCGATTGCGACGAGCACCGCCTGCGAACGCGGGGAGACGATTGAGTCTGTACCGCATCATTATTGACTCAAACTTCTGAACGCTGAACTATTACTA
>JACQZH010000041.1:0-38781 GCA_016213925.1 Candidatus Omnitrophota bacterium
AGGTTTTCACACTGAAGGGATCGCGGAATTTTTCAAAGAAAAGCGGATTATTTACGCGGTGGTCGCTCCGAAGGTGGAAAATATTGAAGAGGATGATACCCGTTATATCAATGCTTTACAGGGCAAAAAAACGCCGTTTGAAGAGCAGCTTGAGAGAGAAAATAAACTGGCGAAACAAAATTAGAATGATTAATTTCAGGAAGAGTGTTATTATATATTAAGACGATTGAATGTCTAAATGATATTTTAGGAAGGGGCGGCTATGAGAAAAGAAAAACGTGATGCGATAAGATTAGGGGTTCCTGATTCTGTTGCGAATTGCCGGTTCTTATCTAAAGAATCACAGGGGAAGTTCCAGTTTGCGGTTTGGCCGATAAAAAATATCGCCAAAAACGGGGTATCGATTTTAAGCGATGAAGCAGTTACCGAAGGCGCGCTTGCGTTTTTAAATATTGACCTTGATGTGATCATGAAAACTATCGGGGTTATTGCCAAGGTAATCTGGTGCAGAAAAGACAGTTTGAAAAACATGTATGAGATCGGCCTTGTTTTTTCCTGGTGGCCGAAAAAAGAGGATGAGTATTTAATAGATGATTATATAGCTGCTAGGCTTGATTATGGCGGGAGCATGAGCCTTGAAAAGGACAAGAGAAAAGAAACGGAAGTCGAATCAACATAATGGAGTATTAAAAAGGGAATTATGAAAAAAAGAATAACTTTTAAGATTATCGCATTAGTTTTAATCCAGGCGTTTTTACTGCTTGATATTTGCCCGGCCGGACAGATTGATACTGCTGTTTCTAAGAGTGCTTTAGCTCCGGCGGTGAGCATGGATACTGTAAATCTTCAAAGCGTGTTTGAGCAGTCATCAGGACTTGAAGGAGATGTTGAGTTTTTGGAATTTGAGACTGCTGATCCTGGAAATAATGATACAAACAATCCAGGGTTGAATCAAACTACAAAAATATTTACGAATAATGTCGGAGGTATTGGAAACTCGGGGGCAGAAGGAAATATTTTCCCTCCTCCTCCGCCAAAGCCGGTGATAAATTATTCCGGAATGCAGTTATGGCTAAGAAGTGTTTTGCCGTATCCTTATACCAAGAAAAAACTAGAAGAAGAGTTAAATCAAATGGGTTTTGAAATAAGTGACGCGGAGATCAGTAGAAAACAGCTAGTGGAACTGATTACTGTTTTAACAAAAGATAATTTAATAGAATCGCTTAATGAAAAAGGCATTGCCAGGGTAGAATATCTTCCGGGAATAGTTAAAGACGGAGCTGTTTTGAATACAGCAGTAACTATTCCAAAACCTGGAGTGATTGTTTTTACTAATATGTTTTTCAGTCAGGATATTTCCGTGAAAGTCAATCTGATCAAAGATGCGGTAGAACATGTTGCTTTTGTTGAAGAAAAAACTATTACTGTTGATGGTTCTAGCGAAGGGCAACTTGTTTTTGCTGATTATGAGCAAAATGGCGATATGGTAAGCCTGGCTCAATTGGGATTTCCTCCTGAAGCTGAAGCAATGATGTTAAGGGTTCGGGAAATCAGTAAAAATTATTATGATTCAAATCTCTGGGCTGGTTTTAAAAGATTTGGTTTTTACCAGCCAAATACGATATCAGAAATTATGCATATTGAGCATAATAAAGCTGAAGATAAACCGTATGAAGATATCCTGGCAATTTCAAAATTAGTTGTGCCCTCATTTATAAAATTATATCAGGAATATCCTGAACTTTTTGATGAGCTGATCAAAGCGTTATTAGCTCATGAAGGAGGGAACAAAGGACATTTAATGCGCTGGCCGCTTACATCTATTGATGAAGCAGTTAAATATTTTGACTGGGCCAATTTGAATGCTCTGGCAGCCCAGGTCCTGATACAGAACTTTATAAATGGAGTTTATCCGGAAATGCTTAGTAATAAGTTTAGAGACAAAGGAACGCCTGCTTTTCATAAATGGCTGCATTCACTGGTTATTATTAAGGAGACGTTAACCAGGTTTAATTTTGACCGCAATAAATCAGAGCCTTTTGGGGTGATCTGGAAAGAATTTGCCGCTAATTATGGGATGGTTGTTGATCAGGGACCGCGTAGTCCTGCAGTAATTCTTTGGTTTCATAAACATTTTCGCAAACTTGAAATAAATTTGGAAGCTGCTTACAGTGTTCAGTTCTCGTGGCTTGATAAAGACGAGCGAGCCGCAACAACAGTTGAAATATCACAAATTGAGATGGATTACCAGAAAAAAATCGCGCAAAATAAAGTTGCGCATGGTAGGCCGGCAGTTTCAAACAGCAATTTGTTAGGAAGATTTAAAAGTATTTTCGGCAGTGTGATTTTAACTGCGATGATTCTTCCTTTAGTCGGCTGCGCTGATAACGGCATGCGTATAGAGCCGTCATTATCCGGTAAATTTTTAATCGGCGCGGTTATTACCAGCCTTGTATTCTGGGGAATAAAAAGGGCTCTTTTTGCTTTTGCTTCTGTTGAAAAGAAAACAACCGTGCTGGCTTATCAGGCGATTAAGAAAAACAACGCGGAAAAATTAATGAAGTTTTACGAAAACTCACCGATAAAAGATAAGATTACGATTATAAACACAACTGCCGAGATATTAAAATCCAGGGCCGCTTATGCTAACCCGGAATTATTTGAAGGAATATTAATTGCGGCGTTAAGGGAAAACAATAAGGCAGTAGTAAACAGCATTAGGGTAAAAGCGCTTGAAGTTTTTATGAAAGAGACTGACAGGTTGGGCAGGATAAATAAGGATCTCAAAAGTGTGGTCAGGGGCGTTTTGGACGCGTACAACCGCGCAAATCCTAATGCAAAAGTGCAAGCTGAAAAAATTAGCGAGAGTTTGGCGCATATAATAGCGTTATTGGCAAGGAACGGTGATTTGCATAGGAAGGATGTTTTTGTCCAGCAGGTTATGAGAGATAGCACGCTTAAAGGATTTTTTGACAATGAAAGGGCAGAGTTTATTTATAAGGAAATACTGCGCGGATTTACTTCTTATATGGCTTTGTCCGTATCAGCAATGGCTTTGGTTGATGCCAGAACCAGTTTATTTGAAGACGCTCTGATGGAAATAGGTCAAGAGGGAGCGGATGTAAATTATGTAAAAAAAGCGGCTAAAGAATTAGGCAAGGTCAGGACAGTTTCCTTGCTTAGCCTGGCAGAATCAGCGGATAAAGAGGGGTTTGTCGAGACTGTAAGAGAAATTGCTCCGTCTTTAGAAAAAGCCGGAATCGATGAGGAGAAGTTAGAATTATTCGCTTCAAATATAGGCAGTATTCTGATTAATGGCCTGATCATGCGGCTGGCTTATTCTCCGGCAATTGAGGCAGCTGCTATGGAAATAGACAGGCTTGGATTGGGGCTGGATAAGAAAAAAGCAGCTTCAATGCTTGCTTCAACTATAATCGGAGGAAAAATATCGCAGAGCGAGTTATTATATAAACGGTTTAAACCGCAGCTTGATGAAGTTTTATATGAACTGCACAGGCCAGCGGTTGAAGCTTTAAAAGTTTTTGCGCTAAGGCCGAGCGGTACGCAGGGGTTTATTCTTGGCTTGAAAACTATTGCCCAAGAAGAAGGTAAAAATATGGATGAACTGATTCTTGAGCAGTTGGTTGCGGTTATTAAGCATTTGACTTTGGTAAGCCCGCAAGGGGCTGCAAACATTAAGCCAGTAGAGCCGCAAAAAACAGTATCTTCGGTTGGCGGCGTTCAGACAAAGGGCAGGGTTACCGGTAATGCCGCAGATAGAGTTATTGAAACAGGCGAAATAAAGGCAAAGACAGGTAGTGCTTCGTTATTGGCCCTGGTTGAGGCCGCTATATAACCAATATTTAGTGATGGTGAATATGTATAAATTTTTAAGGTTTATTGATAAGAAAATGAATGAGTTTAAAGAAAAAAGAAGATTTAAAAGAATTAAGGTTGAACATACCGATGCTAATTATCATTTGGTTGATTTTACGTTCTGGGCGCAGCCTTTGGCAAGCGGGGTTAATCAGCTGCGGGATATCAGCTTAGGTGGCATATCTTTTAACTCTAAAGATTGCCTGCCTAAAGACAGCCTGCTTAATTTAAATATTAAGATTATGGATTTATTTAAAATCAATGACCTTTGCGGCAGAATTGTCCGTGTAAGGCAGCTTGACGATAAGGACTACGAGATAGGCGTTAATTTCTCCTGGTGGAGCAGCGAGCAAGATAAAGTTAAGCTGTTTGAATTCCTAAAAAATTAATTTCCCGCGATGTATTCTTTAGTTAAAATTTCTTAAATTTTTCCTTGAATAGTCTATAAACTCTCGGCATGAATTAAGAATTATGTTGTTTTTTTATGTGAATTTTGCGATAATCATTATTAAACCCAACGTTTGGGATAAAAGTAATTCAAAATATTATTTACTAATAATATGCATGAATTTATTTCCAAAATAATCCTTTGTCCTGCTGTTTTCATTATTCCTGTTTGCATTTGTATTTTTTTTGCTTTCCTTTTCAAAAAAAGCAGACGTTCCGAGATATTGCTGGAAGCTGTTACTGAAAGCGCTGTAGATATTCCTATCCAGGGGTTTGATCTTAAAGGAAATGTAATTTTTTGGAACAGATCGTCCGAGCTTGTTTATGGGCACTTACGAAAAGATGCGCTGGGGAAGAACATTGTTGAATTGCTTCCCGGCAGAGAGAAAGATGGCTCTATTGAATTAATAAAAAAAACCTGCCTTGATAATGAGCAGTCCTTGCCTATAGATTGGACCTTTTGGGGAAGAAACGGAAAGAAACGCCAGATTTATTCCATAATATTTCCGGACATTAAGCGCTCCCGTAAATGTGAGTCTATCTTTTCCGTTGACTTTGATATCACGGATATAATTGAGAGCGAAAAAAAAGTAAATTCTCAGGAAGCTCTTTACAAAGAAGTATTTGATAAATACCGTGAGGGGCTTATGATTATTGCTCCGGAAGACGTGAAAATTTTAGACTCGAATGCAGAGATTTCTCAAATGCTTGGTTTTTCCAGGGAAAAGTTATGCGGTACTTTGCTGTATGATTTGGCAAATGGCGATAAATCAAAAGCCGCGGAAAAAATAAAGAGCGTGATCGCAAGCGCTTTTTATGAGGGGCCGCAGATTTTTGAAATGCCATTTTCTGATAAGTATAAAAAGCTTATTACTGTTAGAGTTGAGTTTAAAAAAGTAAAGATAGCCGCGAAAGAGGTTATTTTAGCGGTTTTTGAAAATTTTGAAAAAGACAAAGAACAAAAAAAGATTATGGATGTAGCCGGAGTAATGCTTGTTAAGCTTAATCTAACGGGTAATGTGGAGTCGATAAATAAGAAGGGCTGTGAAATTTTAGGCTACGAGGAAAAAGAGATTGTAGGGAAAAACTGGTTTGATAATTTCCTGTCATCCAAGCGTACCGAGGAGGTGAAGGATGTTTTTTTTAAACTGATTGATAAAGAAGAGGTTTCCGTGGAATTTTATGAAAACTCTATACTAACCAGGCAGGGTAAAGAACGGATTATCTTATGGCATAATGCTATCCTTAGAGATAACCAGGGAAAAGTCACAGGCACGCTTAGCTCCGGTTCTGATATAACCGAAATGAAGGAAAAAGAAAATTTATTATTAAAGAGAGAAGCCCAGCTTAATGAAGCGCAAAGGATTGCCTGTCTAGGCAGCTGGGAATGGGATGTTTTGAATGATGAGATCACCTGGTCATTGCATCTTGAAGAAATCCTGGATTTGAAACAAAAAAGGATAAATAACGTTATACAGGATTTTTTTCTGCGCAATGTGCATTTGGAGGATCAGGAATATGTTAGAATGAACATCGAAAAAGCATTAACTGAAAATGAGCCGTTTACCTTGGAATACCGGTTTATTGACCAAAAGGGTGAAAATGTATATGTGAGGACAATCGGAAAGAGTTTATTTAATGAGCAAGGTATTGCGGAGAAAATGGCCGGAACGATACAGGATATCAGCTATTATAAGAATAGGGAAATCCAATTGATCAAAGCTAATAGTACGCATCTGGAATTGCTCGTAAATTCTCACGATCTTATTTTCGCAGTTTCTGATAAGGGGGTTGTTTCCAGCGTTAATCCGGCTGTTGAAAAGATCCTCGGTATTGGGCAAAAAAACATGCTTAGCAGGCAGATAACTGATTTCGTGAGCGTTGAAGATAAAGAAGAAATGCGAAACATGCTGGTTGAGATCATGCGAGGAAAAAAAATCAGCGGTAAGGAAATTAGAATGCTGCATAATGATAGTAAAATTGTTTTTTTATCGTTTAATGCCTGGCCTTCTACTGATAACGCCGGAAATATCAGAGGTATGCATGGCATAGCGCAGGATATTACCGAGCGTAAGCAGGTTGTTGAGCATATGCGGGAAATGGTTATACAGCTTGTTGCTATGCTTTCTGAAACGGTTTCAGTTGCCGACAGGTATACAGAACAGCATTGTGAACGGCTGCAGGATTTTGCTTTAAAAATAGGGGAAGCGCTTAATCTCGAAGTAAGCCGCATGGAGTATCTTAAATTCGCGGCTTTGCTGCATGACGTCGGCAAGGTTGGGATACCAATTCATATTTTAATAAAGAAGGAAAAACTTACGGATGATGAATGGCAGAAAATTAAAGAACATCCGAAAAAAGGCGCGGATATTGTTCGCCAGCTGAAAGGTTTTGAAGAAGTCGCGGATATTATTGAACAGCATCAGGAAAGAGCTGACGGCAAAGGTTATCCGCGCGGGCTTAAAATCGAGGAAATAAAAAAGGAAGCATCTATTATCAGTGTTGTTGATGCTTTTGACGCGATGACTTCGGATCGTCCCTATCGTAAAGCAATGAGTACGGAAGAAGCTTTAAAAGAACTGCGCAAAAATTCAGGGACACAGTTTGACCCTGAAGTGGTTGAAGCTTTCATCAAGGTTATTCTTGAAGAAAATAAAAAATAATGGTCTTTCTTGATTGAGTTGGGATTTCATGATTACTCTTTAGTAGTCATTCCGTTGTAATGACAGATAGCCATTTTTTTATCCTTACGCAGAGCCGAAAAGGCCGCAGAGTTTTTTTTGTTTACATCGATACATTACCATTTAACCATCCCGAGCTTCATAACCTTAACTGAAAAACGATTAAATGAAAGCGTTGCAAGACTTAATTATTTTATTGCTAACTTATTTATTCACAAAGCGTTAGACGTTTGCAATATCTTAAATCATGTGGTATACTTTACCGTTTTCATTTGAATGGTTTTAGGAATCGTAACTTTTTCTATTATAAACAGTTACGACAAAAATAATTTGCGGAGCAAAAAGAAATGAAATTAGGGGCCACGCGTATTTTTACAAAGATTACCGCGGTTTCGCTTATTGGATTATTAATAACCCAGCCAGTAGTTTATGCGCAGAATAATAAGGATGTTACGGCGGATTGCTTAAGCCCTGCGTCAAATGTTGATACTTTTAGTTTCTTCGGTTTATTTCAAAAAGCATATTCTAAAGGTAGCAGCTTTTCATGGGGTATTCAGCAGCTGGACTTAAACATTTTCTTTTCGTTTGTTCCTAAAGGGATGAAAGCTTCTGTTTCGCATGCGGTCAATAAATTTTTGACATTAGCTTTTCCTGAAAAAAATATAAAAAAAATTGCTGTTTTATTTGAAGCTTCCAGCGATGAATATTTAAATGAATTGTTCAGGCAGGAGATGGCATTAAAAGCAAAGAGCAGGAAGGGCGCATTTAATTATGGGTTGGGCAAATTGCTTGCAGGTGAGAGAGGATTGCGGACAAAGAATGATTACATAAACGCGATTCTGAGAATGGCTGATTATCGCAGAAGCGACCTCTCCAAATTGCGTAAAAATCAAGTGCAGGCGATATATTACAATATGCGTAAAAAGGTCAGGTTTGAACAGGAAGTTTCCGAAAAAACTAAATGGGTTAAATTAAACGCGCAAATAAGGTTTGATGATGAGGATACTGTTATTAATAAAAAGATTCTTGTTGAAAAAAATGAGATTGGATTTAACGCGGTTTTGTTAAACGATAATTTTCAAACACAAGAGGCGATATTGCGAGAGCTTATGGAAAATGTCGCGGGTATCCCTGATAATAAACTGCGCAAAGAAATACATATCTTAGAAAGCCTGAAGCGGGAAATAAAAAAAACTAATGAGGTTAAAAGGCTCCTTAATGCGGCAGTTGAAGATATCTCAAAGCATACGCGTACTCTGGCAGAGGCAGACCTGCTTGCGGGAATAAAGAAAATAGAAACAGTTCAAGTCAGGCTTAAGAGGTCAAAGGCTGCGAAGAGAAGTGTATATAATAAACTTACGGATATTCTTAATGAAGGCAGGTATTTTGAGCAGGGTAGATATAAGCAGGGCATGGAAATACTTACACAGGCAATACTATTACTGGACGTGTACAGAAAAAATCTATTAATTAGATATAATGGGCGTTCGGAGCATACCCTTGAAATTTCCGGGCGCCCAATAGATATTGCTGCGTTGGTAGAAAAGAAAGCGGGTTTGGCAAAGCAGTATATAGACGCAGATGATCCTCAGAACGCGTTGAACAGCCTGCAATTTTTAAGTGTATTTTTTTCGCAGCAACAAAAAAACGGACTGAATATCAATCAGGCAATAGGCCTGGGGAAGAATACCGCTGAGCTGATTGCGGGTGTTAGTAAGGCAATTACTGAAAAGGAAAATGCGTTGCTGATTGCTAATGCGCTAAAAAAAATTGATGATGTTGATAGCTACATCAGGGAATCTTCGCAGTTGCTTGCAAAGAACAAGGACTATTTCAGCAGGATGGGTGAGCTCACGCATTATTTCAATTTAAACAGAGCAGTTTATAAGCTGGATAATGTCCAAAAAGGAAAGATTTATCGCCAGGAATTACTAAGCGCAATAGAAATAATCAATCAGGTTATTTTTGATGTAACGCAGTCTAGTGAATTAGCTTTGGCCAGGGGAATGATATGCCAAGAATTAAGTGTGGTAATAAGCCGTTTAAATACTGCAATAAGCATGGTTAAAGAACGTAATACCGCTATCAGGCTTGTGTTAAATCCGGAAGAAATGCAATCAATCGGACATACAAAAGATCTTTTACAACAAAAGGCAGCATTTTCAAGGATCGGTTACCGGGTTTATTTGCAAAGTGTACGGGAAGATCTGGAGTTTTTCAGGTTAAGTCTAAGAGCGATAGAGATTATCGCAGACGAGAAAAACCTAGGCACAGAGAAAAAAACTGAAGAAATAGGCCCTGTGATTTTAGAGACACAATTAGAGTTATTTAATCAGGATTTAATAATTGCAGGAGCGGTATGAATAAAACCAGAAACCAGAAACCAGAAACCAGAAACTAAAGATTAAAAGTTAAAAGCGAAAAATGCGCTGGATTTGATAAAGAATACAGCGGGAGGCATTTAAAAAGGCATTCGGCATGAAAATTTTAAAAAAGGTTTTAGCTTTTTTAACTTTACAATTATTTTTTCTGATTAACATTGCTGCAATATCCCCTGACACAATATCGTATAATAATTCATCTTTCAGCGGTATATATCCGGTGGAGCCCCACGGCTTGACAGTCGTGGCACCTCTGCTTTCGGGGTTCTGCCGTGGGGCGGAATCCCGCCCGAAAGCCCATTTATCCCCGTCTTTACAGAAGGGGCTTTCTGGGTGCGGGGTAAATTTATCCGCGCAGGTTGTATTGAATAACGATAATTTCAGTTTAGGTTTCGCGCGTTTTTTCAATTCGCTTGATAAAGGGGATAAAAATATTCCCGTTAGAATTTTTCCTGAAGAAAAACAGAAAAAGAGCAGGCTTGACGCGGTTGATGTTTTACTTTTTCCGCTGCGTTTTTCGGCGGATGTTTATAAGCTTGGGTTGCGCGTATATTTTATTGTTTTTCCGCAAAGGTCTTTCCTGGCATTAATCAAAAAAAGATTGCATGCGCAGATAACTGTGCTGGATGTGGGTACCGGTAACGGGGCTTTTGTCGAAAAGTTGCAAAAGCTTTTTGACGAAAATGACGTAAATGCCGAAATTACGGGGATAGATAGCAATCCTACAAGAGTTGCTTTTGGATTGAGTAAAGGCCGTAATCTATCAGTTTGTGATATCAGGGATACCGGAAAGAGATTTGATGATAGGAGCATGGATTTAATTTTTTTAAACGCGCCTGATACGGATGTCAGTATTCTTGTTCCTTACTGCATGGGATTGCTTAAAGCTGATGGTATGCTGATAATAAGACTACATAATGATATGCATTATAAGGTTCATTTTGGCCATGAATATCGCCGGCAATTATTGGAAAGCCTTAAAGCTGATTATAATTCTGTTTCCCTGGGGTATCATTTACTTGATTTGCCTGAAGGTGAATACTCGGGTTTGCAAAAACCAATGATAATTACTCATAAAAAAAATCCAGAACAGATTGGAATTGCACAGCCTGAAGAGAGGAGTGCTGAAAAAGTTTCAGGAAAAAAGCTGGTGTCTGCTATTCCAGCAAGTGATATGGTATTACAGCTGCACGCGGATGAATTTTTTAAACAGTTAAGCCACGCGGAAAAAATAGCCTATGCGAAATTTCGTAATAAAATGGAGCTTTCGCGATGCGACTTTAAATGTATTGATTCAGTTGAGTATAAAATAGAGAAGGCTGTTGATGGCTTTTCCATGCAAATACAGGCAAGATTTGTCATGCTGATTAGCAAAAAAGTTGCGGCTTATTTTGTGGAAAACTGCCTCAAAAATACTAAAAATCAGGCTCCTGCTATATTATATTATACTTATATAGATAGCGCGATTTAGCCTAAAATTAGTGCTTTTGGGGAAACAGGCAAAATATATCTTAATTTTTGGCATCCTTGTGCTTGTAACCAGTTTATTAATATGGGGTTGCAAGCATAAAAAAAAGCAGTTTTTTTTTGACTAAACAATACTTTTATGTTATACTTTAAATGTCTTAAAAAAGGCATGCTGCTTATTTTATCTATTTGGAAATAAAGCATGTTAGAAAAAAATAATTAGTAATTTGAAATAAGAATTAGCCGCACGCTCAACGAATGTTTTTAGAATCGGGTGAAAAATAATGCTAAGCTCAGGGAAAAAATACAATATCTGGTTTAAGATTATCGCCGCGATTGTTGTCAAGGCGTTTCTTATTACTGATATTGCCTGGGCCGGCGGCGGTAACTTAAACTGGTTAAATGAAACTAATAAATCGCAAAAAACTACATTAGCTCCCACCGTAAAGATCTCCGAAAAATCTGTGCAGGATGCTGTTGTTCTGCAAGTTGAGTTGGCCCGCTTGGCTTCAGCTTTTGAAGATTTAAAAAAACTGCAAGGCCAAAAAGATATTGACGCGCATATAGTAGCTAAACATATTGAGCAGTTATTGAATAAATTTAAAGACAGCTCCCGGCCTTTACGTATTCTTGAAGGCTGTATTTTAATGCCTTACAACGGTTCCTATCTTTGCGTTTATGCTGTTGACGGACAGAATCAGCAATTCCGGCCGGCTTTTTTTAATGATAAGCGTATTGCCGAATCAGTTAAGGATATACCGGCTGTGAGTTTTCCTAACCTGAAATTCAGTTCTATTAACAGGCAGGCATATGATGATTATGAACGCGGGCTTGAGAAAAAATTATCCCAAGGTTCGACAGATGCAAATAAACCGCAGATTGAGAAGAAAAGCAAGCCGGAAACTAAAGGATTTAGCAATAAAAAACTTGGCCGTATTTTTACGATTGTTTCCTTCCTGGCTTTAACCGGGCTGGGAATTTATCTTTTCGGGCCGCTTATCGCTTTAAGCGTCAGCAACCTGCCTTATTTTTCCGCTGTAGCAGCGCAGATCGCACAGGTTTTTGGCATTGTGTTTGAAGTTATTCTGCCTTTGGCTTTGGTCATTAATATCGGCCAGCTGATCTGGCATAAAGTTATGCCGCAAAAACAGGTTTTTAAAACTGAACAGGGAGATATAAGTTTTATAAAAAAAGCTGGAATTAATTCAGCAGTAGGGCAATTGCACCATGAAAAGATCAGGAATTTCTGGCCGATTATCGGCACCTGGTTATTGGGAGATAGTGCCTTGGCTAGGCAAATGCTTCTTGAAAGGATAGCGCATCAGTACGGCTATGAAGTATCGGAGCTTGAAGCGCGCATAAAGAACACAAAAAATATTAATAACATTGAAGAGCTTGGATTTAGCGCTTTGATGAGGATATTCTTAGGCATGAGAAGGCATAATTTTAGCGCCAAAGTAAAGCTTGATAAGATTCTAAACGCTAATAGCTCCTGGAACAGTAAAGCATTGCTTTTATGGAGGCTGCTTTATGAGTTTGCGATTTATGCCGTGGCTGAACCGTTCGGATATACGATGTACGGCAAACGCGATTTTATGGGCAAAAAACTATCTTCCGAGGTTTTTGACCTTTTGCTTATTTCTGAATCAGAGCGTTTAACAGCTATTAAAAATGAAAACGCCGGATTAAGGCAAAAGGTTATTCACTGGATGTTTTACGGCCGAGGGTCTTTTTTGCTCACTTTTTCTTCCGCTGTAATCGGCTCAACATTGTTGCTTCCTCTTACTGCCGGCCTGCGTTTAATCAAAGACAGGATGAGCCTGGTTTTATGGTCAAGCATCAGCCGAGGGATACTGACGGCTATAGTGACTTATATCGCTTCTCCTTTTTCCGGGTCAGCGGCATTAGGCGCGGGAAATATTCTCGGATTTAGTTTTATATCTGCCGGGATGCCGGTTCTTTCCGCTATGGTTATTACGGCGATTACCCTGCGGCTTGTTGCCAAGGCCAACTGGTTTAAAAAATTATCATTGCCGGCAAAAGCAATGATAACCGGTGCTTCAATAATTATTGTCGGAGTAGGTGCTTTTTACGCTTTGCCTGCTTTGCTCGGAGTAAGCATTACCACAAGTTTTGGCGTTTTAAAGATCGGCTCCGCTGTTACTCATTTCTTTAGCCTGCAGAATTTACTTGGCGCATATGCTTTAGGTTTGATCAGGCTTGTTCCCAGGTATTATAGATCGCATAAAGAAGAGGCGGTTTCCAAGAATCAGCTGTTTATAAACGGGTTAAAAGTTAACCGCCTTAATGGAGATGAGATTTTTGCGTATCTTGATGGCCTTAATGTTGATGAACTGACGCAGGAACAGCTTGCGGAACTGCTTATCAGCCTTAAAGCAAGTTGGGCTACAAGTTCAATAGTTCTTGGTAAAGATAATACTCTTAGCCCGAAGCTGGCCGCAGTAAAACTTAGACAGATAATCACGCGCTTGGAAAGCAAAGCAGTTATTTCTGCCGAAGAGCTTGACAAACAGGTTAATGCTTTAATAAGCAGGCAAAGATCAGCGCTGAATAAGATCAGTTTTAATTCTTTAATAAGTATCCTCTTCAAAGGTATTGAGTCAAAAGACCATGCAACCGGCCGGCTAAAACGCGTTAATATTTTCAAGCAGGCAATAAGTTCAGGCCTGCATATTGCCATGGTTGACCCGGAAATATCATTTTTGCTTAACGGAAGTTTAGCTGTGGATGATGCTTTTTCAGCGCTTTTGGGAAGAGAAGTTAATTTGATTCATAATTTTGTCGCGCTTATTGAAAGCCAGCACGGTGTTATCGGTGCGGGTTCCGCGGTTATGAACGAGATTTTGGCTCCGACAGGTTTTCAGCCGGATGATTTTATCTTCAAGAGCCTGACATTTCCTTTGTTCGGAGATAAGGATATAAGTTTACAGGATGTCTGGAGTGTTTCCGCGTTAACAGGACAGCTTGAGCAATATACCGCAAGGCAAAAGAATGAGATGGGTTTGTTTGGAAAATTATATCGCACTGCAGATGCCGCAGAAAAAGTCGCTATTACGCTTTCAGAAAAAGAGACTATTTTAGAACTGATCGAAACCAGAATTCATCATATGGAGCAATCTCAAGATATAAAGGGCCCTGCAGAATATAAGCAGTCACTTAAAACCCAGATTGAGAGCACAAGAGAAATATTAGTGCAATTAAAAGAAGCTGATACGCTTGGAGCCGAGCATAAAGATTTTGTCCTAGAACTTTTAGTTGAAGACGCGCAGGTATTTTTAAGGAACTCTCAAGCAGTAGAATCGTTTATTGAAAAGACTAAAAACTCAAAGGCAGAGGGAATTCTGGATGAGGCTGTGCTTGATAACGCGAAAGTGATGTATTGCAAAGTTAAGCTGCAGCGTTTTGCCACTCAAGGGCTGGATGTAACGCTTGCGTTAAAATATATGCAGCAGCTGGACAGGGAAGATTTTACTGATGCAGCGCAAAGAAGAAGCGCGATCGAGTTGTTAGAACAGTCTTTGCAGGTAGCTGAACTTCAGAAAAACATAAGCTTTTTGACTATGTTAAACACCCAGTCTGAAGAGATGCTGCAATCATTGACCTCTGGAAAGTCTGTGATAGATTCCGCGGTATTGATCGAAGCGGAAAAATTGGTGAATTCTCTGAGCCAAAGAGTGGAAAACGGAGAAAAGATACAACAGAAGGAAATTACTGCGGCCGCTGAACTGATGCAAAAAGCAATGAAGCAAAGGGAATCTCCTGAGCTTGCTGCGCAGGAAAAGAAGCAGCGCGAAGAAGAATCAAGGCAGAGAGTGAGCCCGCAAGGGCGCGCACAAAACCTAGCCGAGTGGATTGCGAATATCCCCGGGGTAAGTGAGGCTGAGGCACGTCCTATTCCTGTTAAGCCCCAGCTTAAACAACCGCCGCTGGAAGCGGTTATTCCGGAATCTCCTGCTCGTCATGAAAGCGAGAAGGTGAATGAAGCGATTTTACGGCAGGTAAAAGCTGAAGGCCTTGATACAGTTCCTGAAGGATTGATGTCTGCGCATTTATACGGATATATAGCGGGTAAACTTGGTGTTGAATTTTATGAACCGCCTAAAGGATTAAGCTGGCAGGATGGTAAGCCATCGAGAACAGAAGGGCAAAAATATTTTGATAAGCTTGTTCAAGGGGTCAAACAGCAGTATGGAGAGGATGTCTTTATTATTGAAGGCCATTTTAATTCGCATCCGGGATTGGATGTGTTCTTTAAAGAGGGGCAAACTAACTATGTGTCAAAAGTAAAGGACGGGGTAGTTAAATATATTCCTTTGGAAACCGGTGTTTCGAATATTTTATCGCATCAGGCGCTTGTGGTTGAATTCGGTTCAGCTACGCAATATTTTAATTTATCTCCGGAAAGGTTTGACCGCTATCTAGAAGAAATGCAGATATTGATAAAATGGTACCAGGATAGGCACCCTGAATTAAAAGATAAAAAGATCGTAGTTGTCCCGGGGCATGGCGGACAAAATTTCCGCACGTCTTATTATGTTAATAATGACGGCTGGAGAACTACAGGCGCGCAAGTGGATAGAGCGCAGACTAAAGAGCTTTTAGCAAAACTGCAAGATCAGCCGGGCCAGCCTATACCTGTTTTGGCTGATATTCGCAAGCCAGCGGTGTTATTGGCTGATATTTCCGGGAAAGTTCCTGCAAAAGAAGAGCCTGTTGTTTCTAAAGTAATTCCTCCGGTTAAAGTTGAAGTTGCGCCTGCTGAAAAAACAACAGCCGCAGTTTCTTTGCCTGCAAAAGAAGAGCTTGTTATTTCTAAAGTAATTCCTCCGGTTAAAGTTGAAGTTGCGCCTGCTGAAAAAACAACAGCAGCAGTTTCTTTGCCTGTAAAAGAACAGCCTGTTGTATCTAAGGCGATCCCGCTAAGTTTAGGGGAGAAGCCTTCAGCGATGGAATATATCGTTAAACCTGGAGATAATCTTTGGGACATTGCGGATAAATATCTTGGGAATCCGTTTAGATGGAAAGAAATCCTTGATGCTTATAACGCTCAAAATAAGGACAAACCTATAATAGTTAAGATTGCCGGAGATCTGGTTAAACCGATAATATAGCCCGGACAAAAGTTAATGATTATGCTTTCAGAATCCACTTCGGATAAAGCGTTACCGCAAGAACAAGTTTCCGGGATAGTTCCCACAGGACAGGAAAAACAGAAAAGTGATACCGCTGTTCCTGTTGCAGGAACAATGCAGCAAGCGCAAGTAAAGATTGTTTCTTCATCCGGTGTTGAAGCAGCACAAACTGCCGGAGGGCCGTTATTATTCAGGTCGCTTGATGAAAGTGTTCTTCTTGAAACTTTATCGCGTTTTGTCGGAAAAACCGCGAAAGGCAGCATTGCTGAAGACGAAGAAAAAAGTTCCGAACATGTTTTGCGTGTTCCGGAAAAATCAGAAGAAGCCCTTAAGACAGAAGGCCTGCTGCAGAAAGCGCTGGAAAGCTATACGCGGATGCTTAATGATTACGAAAAAGCGCGCCAGGCATATTTAAATCTTTTACAGATTAAAAGAGGCGCTAAAGGTTTTCTTGATGTGAAAAAATCAGTGCTTGACCTAAATACTGTGCTTGAACTGGAGTGGCAGTATAAGCTGCTTGAGAAAAACGAGGCTTACAGGGTTTCAGAAGGAGTTTTTATGAACGAAGGATTGGCAGAGCAGAAAAAGGAATCAGAGGAAGACCGCGATGCTTTGCAATATATGATCGATCATTATAAGTTCGCTAATATAGGCAAATATATTCCTTCGCGCCAGCAAGTAGAAACAGGCCTTAATTACTGGCAGCAGCATATAAATCAGGCGGAAACAGAACTAACCTCTCTTAATAAACAAAAGAGCAGTACAGGTTTGACTGCTGATGAACTTAAACTTTTAGATTTGCAGGTAACAGCCCAGGAAAGCAGGAAGGTTATAGCGCAAAAAGAAATAAATGACCTGCTCATGGACAGGAAAGTGCATTATGACAATATTAAAGAAACCGCAATGAGCATTGCTACCAGAAAGAGGGATTTATCTATAGAGGAGATAAGTTATTATGATGCTACGTTAGCTTTGTATAAGCAGATATGGGAAATACAAAAAAATTCAAATACTTCAGGAATGTCTAAGCTGAAAACCTGGCTTGAACAGCTGAATTCACGCGACAATAATGTAATGGAAAGATTGCGAGAGCGTCTTGGCGAGGTATCTGACGCTACGGAAAACATGCTGCGCGCTCAAGGAGTGATGTTTAGCCAGGATAATCTGCTTGATGAAGCAAAGGCAAGAATTGAAGAGCTGATAATGCAGTTAAATAAGCAAGGTGCAGGTGAGCAGCTGGTGCTGACGCTTTCTGATAATTCAAAGTTAGTATCAAAGCAGTCGTTTTCCCGATTTATCGACGGGATTCTTGAGAAATCAGAATATTCGGTAGAGCAGAGAGGGCAGTTAAAGGATAAGGCGTTAGGACTTGATGCTTCCACTCTGGAAAAGCTGGGATTAACCGACCTTAACTTTACGCGCATGGGCGCTGATGAGAACAGTTATTATTTTGTTACGCATGCAGGGTACGGGGAATGGGAAGAAGTTTATGTAAAAGCCGGAAATCTTTTAAAACTTTTCGGCAATACGCAGATGAATGTTTTTGCCTACGGGTTAGGCCGTAATTCAAGTGACGGCTTGAGTGAGGGAGCATACGGCATGGGCGCTGAATTTGTTACGACCGGCAAAGAACGGCCTCTTTCTAACGCGCTTGTTTTTGATATTTATAAGCCGATTTTTCCTGAAGCAATAGCTTGGAAGGATACCGGAGAAGGAGACGGCCCGCATAGCCGGTTATTCGTATTTGAAGATTTCGGAGTTTTATTAGCAAAGGATGAATCAGGAGACTATAGGGCGTTTATCGGCTTTGAAGGGTTTGCGGATGTCCCGTTATTTTCGCCTGAAAAGGGAGAGTCTACAGAAAAAGGCGGTTTGAACAAAGAAAATTATGAGTTTTCAGGCTCAAGTTTTGGCGGGCTGCTAAAGGCAAACTACAGGTTCTTCGGGCCGATAAAACTAAAAGCAGAAGCCGGGGCTTTCTATGCCCAAGACAACAGGTCGCAGGATTTTAGCTGGAAGTTCGGTGACCCGATAACCGGAGACAGCTGGCAGTTTGTGGATCCTGAAACCGGGCAAATAACTGATACGTTTAAGTATTCAACAGCCGGGAAGCAGATGAAATATATTTTCGAACGCCTGGGTGTTGAAATTGATATGCAGCAGGTTTTAAAGAGTGAAGATTCTTTTAGTGTAGAATTTTTTGTCGAGGATGAAAACAATACAGAAGGATATGATCAGTCATCTGTGGGCGCCGGAGTGAAGAAAAATTTTAAGATGAAAGTCGCTGATGTGCGTTTAAAAGGGGAGGCGAAATTCGGAGAAGAGCAGAATATTTACAAAGGAGAAGTTGGGGTGAAACTGCCTAAAGACTGGGATATCCGCCTGCAAGCCCGTTACGCGAATCATCCTACCTGGTCTGCTTCTGTGGGCAAAAAAGTTGGCGGAGTCAACCTGGAAGCGGGCATTGCCCAGCCTTATGAAAGCACCGGGAAAATTTATCCGTATATAACAGCAGATAAATCCGCGAATGTTGGTTCTGCGCTGGATGATGCTTTGGACGAAGGAGAAGCAAAGAGGATATTCAGCGGACAAGACAGCAGGATAGAAAGCTTGAAAGGTTCAAGCCCGCTGGTGTCGTCTTTACCTTATGCTTTGAGTAATTCAAGCTATTCAAGCACGGTAGCCGGCATAAGGGAAAAACTTTCACGTGATTTCGGCCGTTTTAGCGCGTTTATGAAAGGACGCGTTGGAATGTCTATAGATAACGGAGAAGTTAACAGTTCAATCGAGAAAAAATACGGTTTTGATATCGGCGTTAGTTTTGGAGTGGAACGCAAGGATCAGCTTACTGAAGCGGAAATCGGGACAGCCTTGGTTGATATACAGCGCGATTTGCGCGAACTGGATGTTTTTTACGCGCAAAGATGTAATGAGATTGTGGATGCTTATATTACTCTGGTGAAAGTTTCCTGGAGAAAAGAAGCTTCTTTGCAGATGCTTGATAAAGTAAAAGGTTCTGCCAGTGACGAGCTTGTAGCTACGGCAAGGTATGAATTTGAAAAAGCGCGCACCGAATATCAGACACAGCAGGCTCGGTTTGCGCAGCTGATAAATAACGGCCAGAAGGCTACGGAAATAATAACGATGCTGCCAAAGATGGGAGATACTAAGCTGCTGCATGAGCAGGTTAAGGAAGCAGTAGGAAAATGGTTCTCCGGAATGGAACCTATAAAGCTGCAGGCGGAAGTGGAAGAAGTGGGTTTTTGGAAAGGCTTATTCAGCGGTAAGATAGCCCGGACGTTTCGTAATCTTGGCCTGAAAAAAGTAGAGATTGGCTGGGATATAACTTCAATAGCTTTAGGTGATGGGCCTTCGGCAAAATTGAATGTACCGATACGGATTTATGACCCGGAAAATTCGGCGAAAAGCGAGGTTTTAGATTTTGAACATCAGATTTTTGACGCGCAAAGCAGAGAATTTATTAAACAAGCGCAGGCGGAAAATTTTATTGCAGCTGAACAAAGAAGTAAACGCGCGCAATTAGCCGAAGAGATAGATTCCCGCCGCGTACTTGTTGAAACACGTTTACTGCAGGCAGTAAGCGATTACAATAATATAGAATCGGCAAAAGAAGGAGATCTTTGGCAGAGCGCTGACCAGAAACGAAGCGATGTTGAGCTGCAGGCATCATTATTGCTGGATAATGAACGCGATCTCGCGTTCCTTCTGGTTAACGAGGAAGTGCTTAAGTTAAGGGAACGAGCGCAATTAAAAACATCCCGTTCTCCTCCGAAGGATAAGGAAACGCCGGTTGTAACACAGGAAGCGTCCGTCCCTGTTATTGAAGAATTGAATTCAAATAATTTTCTTGAAATCTTCACCAATAATGTCACTCCGAATGCGAACATATCTGTTGATATAGCCCAAATGCGCCTTAACCAGGCAAGGATATTATCTCAAAAAGGAAATCCAGCCGGTAAATTGAGCGTTGATATCGGTGTGGGGTTTGATTTAGAAAGCGGCGATTTTGGAGTATTTCCGTCTTTAAGGGGCGAAATAGGCCGGGGCCGTGATACAAAAGCAGATAAATTTACTGCCGAGCAGGAACAAAAAGAAATACAAAGAAATTTGGTTGTGGCCAATCTGAAGGAGCTGTTTATAACGTCGCTGACAAAATATATTGCTTTTAATGAAATGCTGGAAGAACAATTGGATACCGCTACGCGCGCTGAAATAGAGCTTGAGCTTATCCGTGTGCGCGCAGTAATAAATCAGATCCTTAATCAGCCGCTTGAAACGAAATTGAATGTTAATTTAACGCTTGAAGATATAGAGCAGAAAATAGCCGGGTTCTTTGATAAGGAAAAAGATAAGGCTGATGAAAATGCGCGCCTTGAGATGATGCGTAAGCAGCTGATAATTCTCGAAGCTCAGAAAAAAATTATTGAAAGCGGCGGAAATTTAAAATTTGACTTGCCTGTGTATTTGTTTTTCTCCCCTGAACCTACGGTAATCGCGGCCTGGGCCGGGATAAAGCTTTTGCGCTGGTTTATCGGATATCTTGATAATTCCAAGCATCTGGAAAAAGCGCAGCTTTTAGCGCAGATGCAATCAGATATAGACCGGTTAAGAGGGCAAACACAAGTACAAGAGGCAGCGGCTTCTTTTAAGACGGAGACGGTAAAACTGGTAATTTCCGATGAAGCGCTTAAGAGCGCTGATTTTGCCAAATATTTGCAGGCAACAGTGCAGGCTGTCCGCAGGGGCATAGATGTAACTGATCAATCCCAGTTACCGGACGCTCAAACCGCTAAAGAATATGCTGTTGACGCCGCTGATATCCTGGAAATGGCAGCATCCAGGGATATTGATTCGATTACCGCGTATCTTAATTTTAAATTCGCGCGGGAAGATTCAAGTTTTAGGGTAAAAAGATATTTGGATCAGCCGCAATCGTATCTGGAAGCAGGACGTTGGTTCGGAGATTCCAAACCCGCGGCTACCGCGGTGATAGAACTGACCTCGGAATATGAGAAAATGCCATGGCTGGATGATTATAAGAGGCTGCAATTAGAGCGTGATAATAAAGAACTCTTATGGCAGCAGGCGCAGGCTAAGGCAGAGCTTAAAGCAGCGGGCCTGTTATATGAATTAGCGGTTATTGAACTTACCCAAAAAAATGTCCGCGATGAAAGGGCATTGAGTGCTTTAAGGGTAAGAAAAGCTGAAGTAGAAAAACAACTCAAAGTTATTTTAGGTATCAGGCTGGACAATAATCTTACTGTGCTTAACCTTGGTAAGCTTTTGGAAGGGAGAAAAAATTTTACTGTTGACCATGCCCAGGCCGCGCAGTTATTTACAACCCGTATATTGAACAACCCTCAAATTACCGGAATTTCCAATGAAGTACAGCAGGCAAAAGTAATGATACAGGGGCTTATGCAGGAATTCAATGTAAAAGCGAGGACTGTTCTTGGATTTAAATCAGGAAAAGATTCCCAGGGACAGCAGGTAAATGATATTGTCGGCGGTATCTATTTCGAAACTCCGGATGCCGGGCAGATAGCTGATATGATAAGGCCGTATGTTGTCAGGTATAAGATCAAAGAAGAGGAAAAAGAAGCTGCTGTCGCCGGCCTTTCCCTTGAGTTGAACACATTGTTTGCTGATTTATCAGGTTACGGGCAGAGGCTTGATTCAAGTTCCAAGCTTTTTTACACTTATCTGCAGGACTACGAAGCAAAATCGTACCTTGGCGATATCGAAGAGAAAGTTGCTTCAGAGAAGAAGATGATCGAAGCGATGCACAGCTATCTTGACGATTTGTATGGATTTTACAGTTCATACGAGAAGCTTAAAACATTTTTGAAGTCAGTTGGAGTAGATATTTCCTCTGCGCAGTTAAAAGCGCAGTCCGGTAAGGTTGTTTTACCTGCTGCGCAGCTTTCTAAAGGTACTGCTCTTGCCAATACGCAGGATGTGTTATGGGAGAGGACATGGCGCGATATATTAAGCATTACTCCTGATGATGCCAGGCCGGTTATGGAAAATCTGCAGTCGGCAATGAAAGATTGGAATATAAATTATAACGACCTTTCCGCAAGGCTTATGGTTGAAGATGTTACAGAGCAGCAAGTGCGGGAGTTTGCGGTTAAGAATCAGCTTTTGGCTGTTTATGGACGCGCTTTGGCTATTGTGCGCAATGAAAGGCTGCCTGAACGTTTAAGAGTAAAAGTTGCCGAGGCTGTTGGTATTGAGGAATTATTTACTTATCAGGTTTTAAGAGACAAGCGCTTGCCGGAAGAGAAAATCGTTGATATCTTTGTAGACAAGCTGCTTAAGCATATCGTAGACAAGCACATTATGTTCTTGAAGGCGAACAACAAAGCGCGGGATGTTCTGGGCAATGCCGGTTTTTACAAGGAATTTATGGAACGCATATATTCTCTGCAATATCGTTTAGAACAGAAATCGGCATATGAACGCAATGGATTGGATAAAAACGAGATTAAATATCTTGTAAGCCAGCAGATAAGCAAGTGGCAGCACAAGTATGAGCCTGTAATGGGAGAAATTAACAGGCCTGCTGACGCGTTGATATTGCCTAAAGGCTCACTTGACGCGAAGCCGCAGTATTTTACCGATCATCAGAAATGGCTGTTCGGGAATATGGAACGCCAGATGCTTAATCGGTTTGAAAATAATGAATTTGATGTTGTGCTTTTGCGCATGGAGCCAGGGCAAAAAGAAGTTAGCTACGAAGGGTTTGCCACAGTTGAGGAATTTGAACTGGCATATCCTCCGAAGCAGGCGCATAAATATTATGATTTTGCTTTACCCGGAGAAGAGGTTGATAAATGGGGAAGGCCTTTACGCCAGTTATCCGATGAGGAAATAAGCCAGCGCGATAAGCAGGGAAGAAGATATCAGGCATGGATAACTAAAGACGGAAATGAATATATGGTTTTATTCAGCCCGGGCTTGCTCGAAGAAAAGGCCGAAGAAAAAGCCTCGTTTATGAAATCCGAGAAAAAGCTCTCAGGTGTTTTGGCGCGCATAGAACACGCGGTTGAAATGCGCGTTGATAAATACGGCAATCCTAGTGGAGAGCCTGTGGCGGAATATTCGGATAAACGGATAATCGCCCTGGAAAAAAATAATATCCCTGTTCTTGATGACAAGGGTATTCCTGTTGTTGTACTGGGAGAAAAGAACGAAAAAGGAGATTTGCTTGAAGAAAGCCGGCGCATAGGTTTTTACGCTGAAAACGCAGATGGCATATTAATAAGGGTTGACCCGGGCAAATATGCTTTTGATCATATAATCGTTGAAGACACAATCAGGGATAATAACCCGAAGACCGGTAACCGGATAATGTTTGGTGAAGGCTCTATCAGAAGGCGCATTGCTTTGAATGTGCTTGGCCGTGATTTTGCCGAAAGGCGGGTAAAACAGGACGAGCAGAAATTTCAGGATGGCCAGAAATGGAAAGCAGTCGAGAAGATGCTTCCTATGTTCGGTTCTTTAGCCGGTGAACAGGCAGTCGGTGTGGTTAGGCTGCTCTTTAACATCGGCGTAACCATGCAAAGCCTGCCGGATGTTCCGACAAAAGAAGATACAAAAAAATTATTTGAAGATACTTTTGACGGCGATGCGGAAAAATTCATTAAGTTTGTGCAGAAAGTCAATGAAGGCGATAAGAATAAAACCCTTGATGAACGCATAACCGAAGCAACCGGCGTTAAAAAACAAAAATCACTGGATATCTTAAAACTTTCGCTTTATGTCATTGATAATGCCGCAGGGATAGCGGATATAAAACGCGACAATAACGGCTTGCTTAAAGACTGGTTTGCTTATTTTAGCGGCGGTGAAATTAATTTAATGGCAATACTGGGCAAAGCTTTCGGCCAGGATTTTCTCGGGCGCGGTGAATTCGGCGCGCAAGGGGCGCAAAGGTTATTGGTTCCGCTGGGAGTAACTGTTGATATATTTGACTTATTTAAGATTGATTCGAAATCCGATGTTTATAACCCTGATTTATTCCGGGTTTATATCTTCGGTTACCCGCTTTTCGGAGATGAACAGGCATTAAAACAATATATTGATGCGCGTAAAAACAGCTACGCTGTAGAAATTTCTCCGGATAAGAACGGTATTGCTAAGGTTTATCCCAGTAAAGAAAGCATGGAAAAAGTCCGGCTTAAAAGAGTAGGCAGTGTGGATTTTAAACTTCTTGGCGTTAACTGGGATTTATTTGTTAATGAAGAAACCGGCGGTTATATTGTCCTGGGAGCGCGCGCGTTTGAAAAGGAGTTTGAGCAGCTGCAAAGAGAACTTAAAAGGCAGCAGGATATAGAGAAGATAAAAACAGGAGAGCCTGGCGTTATCAGCCGGTATAATCATGAATCAGCGCCGGTTATCGACGAGCAGATATTCACTCAAGAAAATATCGGGATTAACGATATCGTAAATTTTGTCGTAGGTTCAAGAAGCTTGAACACATCTCTGCCTCCGAGTTATTTTTATGAGCCGGGAGATAACGGCCTTGAGCATAACAGGAATATAAGTTACGTTTATGACCTGGGACTGTCGTATCTTTTGCTTGAATCCCAGGGGGAAAATGTCCTTGGCAGCGCTCAAGCCGATTACCTGGCGAATACCCGCACGTTATACCCTTATTCCCAGGAACTTAAAAAAGGCAAAGGGGAATTGCTTGGTATTGCCAATGCTATTGACAGCACAGCGCGCCAGGGAAGAATACTCGAAGACTATACAACTACAGGCCCTGTAGCTTATGTGGCGCGGATGTTCTTAACTGAATATCAGAAAACAAAAGATCAGCGCTTCTTTGATAGAGCGGTTGAGCTGATGGATGTGCTTGAAAACAGGACCTCTGATGACGGCGCGGTTGTAAAAGGCGTTAAAAGAGATGTTGTCCGTCCGGGTGAAGAGGATCATTGGCAGATAAAATCCGGCGAAGAAAATATCGATGTTTTAAGCTTATACCGCCAGGCGCATGAATTATATGAGAAGGATCCGAAAAAATACAGGCAGTTAAAAAGCGTTAACGCCCGTTTTGAAAAAATCGCTGACTGGTTATGCGCTACGCTCTATGATAGGGGAAAAGGATATTTTATCCGCGGCACATTAAGAAACGAGAAAGACAATGTATTCGCGACCGATGTGAACGTGCTCATGCTTTTGGGCCTTGGTCCTAAAGAATTGGACTCAAGGATTGGCGATGGTACCGCAGAGAGGATCTGGCGCAATACCCAGGCGCAGGCTAAGGTAAATGTTGAAGCGCAAAAGAGCGACGATACTAAAGTTAATGTTTCTTTATATGATTGGACAAATGCCGAAGAAAGGGCAAAAGCCGACAGGAATGAAGCGGGCTTTTTGGAAATCAGCGGACAGATGGCGTTGGGGCATTTGGTTATGGCAGAGTATTATCAGCAAAAACAGGATATGGATTCGGCTTCGGATGAAATTAGTAAATACAAAGCTTTAATATCCGCACTTGACTCTCTGGCAGTATCGGTTTTAGGCCGCGGTGCCGTATATCCGTATTCAACCGCTTCCGGGATAAAGGCTTTTTCTGATTCTAATTTTATGGTTCCGCAGGCGCGCGGCAGTACCTCGGCGACAAGCTGGATAGGATTTGCGAAACTCGGGTTTAATCCGTTGACCAACGAATATATCGCGCCTGATTTAAGCGGAATTCCCCAGTCTCAACGCGCGGGCAAATACACAAGCCTGGAAAAAGGCTGGGATGAAAATCTTAGCGCGATTATCCGAAAACGCATGCAGGATGAAAATACCACGGTTGAAGTTGGGGCAGAATATAAAGACAAAGCCGAAGAAACCTTAGAAAGTTTGATGGCAAGAAAGGAAAAGCTAAGAGAACTCCGGGCTAAAGCCGCCAGCGTTGGCTTAAACAATCTTAATGCCCAAGAGCAGAAAGAACTGCAGCAGCTTGTAAATCAAAACTATCTGGTATATGTGGATATTAAACGGTTCCGTTACGGTTATTATGATGTCAGCAGTAAACAGCCGGTGGAAGTTACTATTAACGCAAGCCACGAGGATATAGAAAAAGACATCGAAAGGCTAAGTAAAGAAAAAGCTTTTGCCGATAAAAGAGCCAAGCTTATGGAGCAGGGCGGCATTACTGTCTATGATTCTCAAGGCAGGATCGTTGAAATGAAAATAGGCAGGGATGAGTTTGAAAAGCAGTTAAGGCAGGTGTTAAGCCTGTCTCCAGCGGTGGCAAATGAAATTGCCCAAAGCGGATGGGCATATCCTTCTTACGATGCCCAGGGCAATCAGATTCTGATTGTGATACAGCACCCGGTTGGAGAAAGTATAAAGCTTGAAAATATCAAAAACCCGTTCAGCAGCGAAATGGAAAATTTAACGTTTGAGCGCGGGAATTTAATTAAAAGAGAAGTCAAAGACAGTTCTACCGGAAATGTGCGTGAGGTTACAATAAGCGAATTTAATGAACTGGGGATAAAAGTCCGCGGATATTCGACGAACATGATTACCGGTGAAAAAGTAAAGGAATACGCGGGTTTAAGCTATGACCCAAAGACCGGAGAGTACGCGGAAAAAGAAATAGACTTGATTAATCACAGCGAATCGATAAAGGTTTATTCCGGCTATAAGCTCGGATATCCGAATCCGAAACGCGTTATTACTGAAGACATGGTTTTGGAATTTATGATGGACGCAGACGGGCGCGCTGTACAGAATAAGAGCTGGAAAAATATAGGCACGCTGGAAAACCCGAAAGTGGGCGAGCAGGAAGAATCATCGCGGGCAAAACGCGTAAGCTTTAATAAAGACACCGGCTGGTCGGAATGGCTGGTTGAGGATTTTGAGCATGATAAGGCTTTTATTGAGACTAGAGACAATTTAGGCAGGCTGCGTTATGAGTATTCCGGGCACCTTATCAAAGGGAATTTTGTAAAAGAAAAAGTAACTGTTTATCATTACGCCTATGATGAAAATAAATTTAAAGGGCTTGGCTTTACCGCGCAGGAAATGGCAGTATTGGCTTCCTACGGCAAGTCTATGGTGGGCTATACCTATGAATATGACCAGGCGAAAGAAGGCGGGCTTGGAAAACTTCTTAGCAAGTCTTTAATGAAAAAGATTGACGGTAAAAATTATATCGACGAAAAAGGTAAAGTGCTTGTTGAATTCGAAGACATGTTAAAGCCTAAAGTTTGGCAGGAAGTGCGTAATAATAAGGGCTACCGCGTGCTGCGTTATGACGGGTATTTGGAAAACGGAAATTTTATCTTTGAACGGATCACTGAATTTATTTACGCAAACGCTTTGCTTGCTAAAACCGGTACCGCGACAAAGGCAGTATGCTATTATTACGACGGCAAAACTAAAGGCAATGTGGTTTCCGTATCCGAGCTGGCTGCTGTTGATAAGGCCGCCAAACAAATGACGCTAAGGGTAACAAAAGATAAGACTCAATATTTGGAAATATACAGTATGTCCGGGGATAAATTGTATACGGTTAACCCGAAGGTAGGCAAGATATTCAAGATCGCGCATGATAAGTATGACTATGAGATCGGCGCGGATGTCTATGAAATCGCGCAAAAGGAAACGGGAAAAACTTTAAAGATTAAAACAGGTGATAATTCATGGCAGGCATTCCAAATCAGCCCGCTTAATAAACAGCGGATCTCCCGGCAGTGGGCATTGCCTGATGATTTACCTAACGCGAAAGCCATCGGGCCGCTTGACATTGTCAAAACGCATGTTTGGACTGACAGCGATGATTTAAAAGTTATCCAGGCCAAGCCTCAAGTCAGCGACGTGCCGGTTTTTGCCGTTGACCGCTATGGTGATGAGGTCGCGAAGTTTTACCGCAATGAAGCGGTGTTTAACTTAAGAGAAAAATTCGCTGATATCAAGAATTTAAAAGGAATAAGCGCGAATGTAACCGGAGTTTCCAATGATAATAAAATATCCCGGGTTTATGCTTTTGATGAAACAACTTTCCAGATTAAGAAAAAACAAAGCAATGCGGAATATGATTTAAAAGCTTGGGCAGTTACTACTGATAAAGAGGTTGATATTGATAAAGCTCTGATGGAGTGGATGGTAATAGACCGCAGGTCCGCTGATATGTTACGGATAGAACGCACAACAGCCATAGATTATTACGGCACAGAAAAAGCGGTTATTACCAGGCTTCCGGAAGGCCAGCGGTTGATCGAACTGATAAAACCTGAAGATAAATTTGTCCCGCAAGAGGCAAGGAAGAAAATAGGGACAGATGATGACCCTGTACGGATAATGTTCTTGACTGAATTTTCCGATAAAGCCAAAACCTACACAACTGATACAACCGGATGGTTTAAAGTAAGTTTTGAGCTTAACCCGGAGCAGTTTATTGGTGTTATCGGGAAAGTGAAAAATTCAGACAGCAGTGTCAATGAAATAAAGCGGATGCTTGAAACCGTCGCGAAAGATTTAAATATCGATATTCCAAATAATAATGTTTTTGAGATTTTAGTAACTCCGACAGTAAGCTTTGAAAAATCAGGCGGCGAAACAAAAGCCTACAGGTTTAAAGGCGATCCGTTGGCAAGAGAGGTTATTGCCGGATTGGATAATGCTTATATTGTGGCAGTATCTTTCGACGAAGAAGGTAAATCAACGAAAAGCTATACTGTGTTTTCCGGAAATATTATCGGCGAAGCAATTACGCCGGAAGAAAAGAAAACGGCAAAAGAAATAATTACTCCAATAATTGAAAAAGCATATGAGCGGACTTTTAGAGAGAAAAAGTTCGCGTATTTGGAAGACGGCAAAGGAAGATTTGATATCTGGACATATCTGGCTCGTCTGGGAATTACTCCGGAAACAAAACTGCCGACAATTACCCTGACAAAGTTTCTGCCGATTATTGATGAAGATACCGGGGAAATTACTTATGAGCCAACCAATAAAGGCACTCAAAAACAGATTACGCTTTGTTTACTGCCGAAAGATCCTTTAGGCAGGGAATTAATATCAATGTTTGAGATGGCTGACCCTGATAAACCGAAAATAATAAGGGAAGCTATAGTATTTAATGAATGGTGGAGGACAGATTTAAAAAATCCTTTAGGCATTTTGCCTGGCGCGAGAATTATATTTAAGAACGGAAAGCTTGGCGAAGATAAGGAATTCCGCGACAAATCAGAAACAAAAGCATATACCAACGGCAAAGAAGGCGAAGTGCGTTCCGCTTATAATTACAAAGTTAACAGGTCTGTTTATGTACTGCATGAATATTTCGATATAAAAACTAACCGTTTAATTCAGCGCGGGTTTACCCAGGTTGTGCACCGTTTAGGAAATCTTGTGCCTATTCGCGACGGTTCGGAAAATGTTTTTTACGATATTCATTTCCCTTATGAGAAACCGGTAAAAGGATATCATGAATCCGGAGAATTAGTTAGATACTGGGAAAAGTTCGGCTATCGCAGGGACGGTATAGGAGTACAGCAGGTAATCGAGCGCAATCCTTTGACCACAGCTGTTTCGCGTGAACGCTATGAATATAGTAAAGTTGGCGGATTTTTAAATAAGAAAAGAGCGGATATATTTGATGAAATTGACCGTACCATGGCTGAACAAATCAGCCTTTGGGAAGCGCAGCGCGGCGCTGATATGGGCATGGGAAAAAGAAAGGAAATAGAAGAGCGTATAAATAAGAGTAAAGAAAGCCCAAGGCTATTGCTTGAGAAATTAAAAGATTCTCCGACTTATAATCCTTTGTCTAAAGAGCTGTGGAAGTATTTGCATGAGAATATTGAAATAAAAGAAATGGTAGCAGTTTTCGCGGTTGCTGTTGTCTGGGGGCTGCCGTATTTAATTAAAGGCATTGCCTATTTATACAGGTTTATCAGCGGATTACTGCGGAAAACAGAATATGCTAAAAAAATTGCTAAGATCAAGGAACAGGAAGAACTAAAAGATAAAAAAGATCAAGAAAAATTAACTGATGAAATCAGAATTTATGCTAAAGAATACGATTTTGATGATCCCGCTAAGAAAAAAGAAGGGAAAGATGATACTACGGAATCGATTGTGTTTGTAGTAAGCAATCAGCTTGTAGGGTCTAACCGTACCCAGGAAAAACTGCTCGCGGACGCTTTTTCAGAATTCAGGGATTGGCTTAGCCAGACAGAACAGAGTTTGCCTGCGGGCATTGAGCTTGATCTTAAGCATTATGTTTTATATAAGCTTATTGATATGAGAGCAGGTAATTTTAAGAAAACTTTGCCTGCGATTAGGTTCTATTTATTCCTGCGGGCATTGAGAATGGAAGCGGAAAACGAAAAGCGAAAGCAAACCGGAGAAGCAATGATTGCTATTGGTAAAGAAATATCAGCGGAAATAGATATCTGGCTTAAAAACTCACACGGATTCTATATTTATAAAAATCTCGGTACCGGTTACAGCAGTGACAGCACCCCTAAAAAATACAGGATTAATTATGAGGATATGGAAGAAATGTTCAGGGATAAGGAGTTTGTCAGCAGGTTATTGAATGAACGTACGATGCTTAGGAATGGAGCAGAGTTTAATGATGCTTTAAGAAAAGCTTTGCAGGAAGGAGTTCAAAAACTAAAAGATGTTTTAGCCAGTGCGGAGAAAACACAAAAACTGGCAAAGAAGCTGCAAGCTATGGCTTTAGATCCTAAGAAAAAAATTGAAGGCGCTGAGCAAAAACATGGTGACCTGGATGTAAAGCTTGTTGCGGAAATTATGAAAATTTTTGCTAAAAGTTTTCTAAAGTCTTTGGGAGAAGATTGGCTTAAAGGGCATCATAAGGCCAGGAAAAAGATAATGGAACAGGAAGTAATGTGGGAATTACAGCAGCTTACAGAAGTTTTTCTCAAATATGAGAATGCGAAAAGGGCAGTTGAAAAGACATCGCTTGAACTTGAGGCAGCAAAGAAGGAAAATGAATCCGCAAAATTAGCTGTCGCAGAAAAGAAGAAAAAAGAGGCTGATAGCGTATTTGAAAAGGCAAAAGAGAAGAAAGAAAGCGCGGTTAAAGTATGTGTTAAGCGTATAAAGAATATAACAAATATTGATGTGGATGAGAATAAGCTTGGCCAGATTGTTAATGCGGCTTTAACAGCTATGAGTCTTGCGATTGACTTTTTAGGCCCAAGGAGTAGTGATAAAGAAAGAAAACCTTATTTAGAAGTTTTTTATCCTCTGGTGTTGGGCAAGGAAGGCTCGTTGGAAGCGGCAATTTCATTCTTGAACGCAAAAGCAAGTGATTTGGAGAAAAAGGCGGGAGAAATTAGTGAAAATGCGCAGCAAACGAATAATCAGATACAGGCGCTTGAATTAAAAGCAGAACAGATGCGAGAGCCTAAGCAGATAGAAACTGAAATAAAAGAAGCTGTTAGCCGGATTGAAAGCGCAAGCCAGGAAGAAGCAAAACAAGCTGCAGAATTGTTTACGGACTCTTTTATTTCTTCTTTTGATATTTATACGTTAAAAACAGACAAAGAAGCTAAAAAAGAGATGTTGAAAGTGCTGCAGCAGGCAGTGGATGCGGTTATTAAAGGAGATGCCGGGTTGAAAATAGCTGCTTTAGATAGCTTGGTAAGTTATTTTAGAACAACGGCAAATATTGATGTTGAGCCGGGATATATTGAAACTAAGATAAAGGCGTCTTTGACAACGGTTATGATTCTTCCTGCAATGGATATTAAAAATAAAGATGTAATGCAGGCTTTGCAGGCTTTACTGATTGTTGCGGAAGTTTATATTATGAATAATTCAGGCAAGAAAGCCGTTGCCAGGCCGTTTGCCGAGGTTCTTGCGCAATGGCTTGCTTTATCTGTACTGATGTATAGTACGCAAGAGAAGTTTGATAAAGAAGGAGAAAATTATGAGGAACAAAGAGAATTCCAGGAAATAGCTGAAAAGATCCAGTTTTATAAAACTGAAAAAGACATCTCCGGAGATATTACTTTAGGAACGTTTAATATCGGAAAGTTTTCCGTCAAAGGAACTACTTTATTGGGATTAACTTTAGGCTTGATAGCAGCTGCAATGGCTTCTTTATTCGGTTTTGGCAGCTATGAGACTACTTTGACTGAAAAGCTTATTGCTCCCTCTTTAATTACTTTAGCAGGATTATTTACCGGCACGTTTGCATCCAGGGTTGGCTTAAAAGGCTGGTTTAGTTTCTTCGGCACTTTCGCGAAACAGCTTTCGATCTATTTAGGGCTAGCGCTGATAGTTGCTGTAGCGGTTGTTCCTTCAGCTACTGCTTTTGTAACGCAGTATCCGGTTATCCTCGGCGCCAGCGCGATTATGTTGGTTGGCGCTTTGATTTTCGGATATCCGGTCAGGAAAATTTTCGTTCAAGGCTCTGTTGAAAAAGGCAAAAGAGGGGCTTTCTTTGCGAAGTTTGCCGGGCAGTCCGCTTTATCAGTTGTTTTCTGGGGATTGACTTTTGGCACAAAGCTTATCTGGAATGTACTGCTGGTTAACTGGCTGAAAATCCCGTTTTTGAATATCCTTGCTTTAAATATTCCGGGGCTTTATATCGGGTTGTTTCTTATAATTTTAGTTGCGCCTTTTGTGATTTTCTTCTTCCTGGATAGTTTTACATTCTTTTATTTCTGGGAATGGGTATTTGGATTATTTAAAGGCTGGGCATCAGGCCTTGGGCCGCAGGAATCCGCAAAAACTATCCGTGAAGGATTAAAAAACAGTGCGCAGAACGCGCAAACGCTGGTTATCGGCTCTCACGAGCAAGAACCGGAATCCTTGAAAAAGAACGGCAATTTGATCTCTGCTGCTGTTCTCGAGAATCTTATCCGAGAAAGCATGATTTCAGAGCAGGAAAAAGAGCAGATGCTTGAAGATGCGTCAAAGTTGCCTTCAGGCTTGGAAGCAAGGGAAAGGCTGCAGTTTTTCTTTGGTTCATTAAACATGATAAAGCATAGAGTCAGCTCCTGGGAGTTGTTGCCTTCACTTTCACTGTGTATTCCTGCGGCAACGACGGAAAGTATTTTTGTCTTTTTGGAAGAGCTGAATAAACCTGATAAAGGAATAAATAAGACCAAGCTTACTCATCAGATTGCGCAGTATCCTGTTGAATGGCATAATTTAATACTTAAAATTCAGAAGCAGTTTCCGCAAATCCCTTTGGAAAAGCTTAAAGAATGGGAAAACCTTGCGCAAAAACAGGCATTTAATTTTGAAGGCATTGTTTTAGATGGTGCTGCTAAACGAAAAATAACTGAAATGGTAGAAGACTGGGCTAATATGCGTTTTCAGCCTGTTTACAGGACGATTATGGGGCTGGTCAGTGTCTGGAGAGCATATCAGCTGCATGCGAAGATGTATTTTAATACAGAAGATGAGGATTTTATTAATAAAAAAGTTGCGGAAAAACTGCAGTTATTAGCAGGAGTTCAGCGTTACGGAAAGAAGGATGAAGAAAGCGTTAGGATCAGGAAATTTGTAATGGATCTTATGGAAAAATTGTATGTTGAAGAAGGAATTACTTTAGAGATTACTTATTCTGCCAGTGGGGTGACAGGGGTTGAATATGTTGAAGGGGAAAGAGATGAGAAAGGCAAACGGGTTGTAACGTCAATCAAAGAGCGCAATGCGCCTTCTACAACCGATTCTCATAAAAGTTTTAAGCCTATTATCCAAAACAGTATTCTCGGCTGGGTAAGAAATGATGTGTCATTTTTCTTTGACTCAAACTGTTCGTTCCGCTTTGAAGATGCTTTGAAACTTCCGTTGCTTTTACAGGAATTTAATGATGACCCTACGCTTATGGGCGTAAATATTCCGGAATATATTTATACGACCCGTTTTAACTGGCTGGGTGAGGCGCACGGTTTTGGAGACAGGACATGGACTGCTTTTATCCAAAGAGTGATTTCCCAATTCGGCGCAGTCGGGTTCTACGGCCACGGCGCGTTATTCCGTACAGAGCTGATGGCTGAATTCGGCACAATAGCGCCTGATTATGTCAGTGAGGACCTGATGCTTGCGATAAAGACCTGGCTTAAAGGAAAAGGCTATCATATAGCGCATAGAGAATATGTCCAGGCAGGTAAAGCCAGAGAAGTAAGTATTGTTTCCGGCGCTGTGCCGTTCCAGAAATTTGCCGCGGGCAGCGCGGAAATGGCAATGGGCAGGCAGTTAAGAAATTTGTTTAAAAGCAAGGAATTTACCTGGGGCCAGAAATTAATGCTTTTCTTTACTTTGGCGTTTTTCTACCGCAAGCCTTTGGTATTGATTGGATTGCCGCTTTATCTGATATCCGTGCTTTTCTTTGGCATCAGCGGTTATGCCGCGTTTCCCTTAGAAATAAGTTTAGCTGTTTTAGGCGTATGGTTTTCCCAGATGATCAGTTTTACAGGTATTGGCCAGTGGATGATTGAACGCGGCATAAATAAAGCGATAGTTGATTTCTTTGGTTTATTGCCCACTGCTTTTATTGTATCAATGATCGCGAAAACCTTGTTTATTCCGATGAGCTTACTTCCTGCTTTTGGGATGACTGCTTTGATTGTTTTATCAGTTATTTTTTGGAAAAAAGCAAGAAGCGGAAATCTTGAAAAAGCAATACCGTCATTTTTCGGTATCTTGCCGAAATTAATAGCGGTATTTATTGCTTATGTGCCTGTGTATGCTGTTGGAGTAACTAATGGAATGAAAGGCTTGGCAAGATTTGTTACTACTGCTAAAGGATGGGGGATAGAGAAATTTGATTTTATAAATACAGTTTTCAAAGTGGGGATATGGAATGATAAAAAAGGAAATTTAGATTTTCCACAGGCAAATGAATCATTCCGTTTTCAAATGGTTTTTTCAAGCGTGTTTGTTCTGATTGCCGCGCTTGGCGCTTATTTGTGGCAGGCAGTGCCGATATGGTGGTCAGCGCTGTATCTTACTTCAATCTTTATGTGGATGTATTCAGTAATTATTAGTTTACCGGGAATTTTATTGCAGACAACACACTACGGCATATCCAAAAAAGAAAATAAGAAGGAAAAGGCGGAACAAAAAAAGCTGACTGAAGAACCTGCTAAAGAAAAAGCTAAGCCGAAATTAAGTCTGAAAGAAAAAACAAAACTTTTGATAGAAAAATTCTTTAAAACAGAATTTGGAGCCTGGACAGTGTTATTATGGAAAGAGTACTTTTGGAAAATATGGACCGGCCCGGGAAAAGATGATAAAGAATATGTTAATTTTAAAGAACATCATGGGAAATGGTTTATGACAAAATATTTCTTGTTTTTTGACTTATCTCTTGTGATTGCGGGTGCGGGATTATTGGGTTTTGGCGGGGCTTCATGGAATATAATCTTTTTCTTAGGCCTGCCGAGCGTGATCGGTGTATTTTTCGTGCTTTATATTTTGGGCGGGTTAAGCTTTTTACTGCGTCCTTTTTTAGAACGGCTTAACTTAGAACGCCTTGATAAGATAAATTCTGCGCCGGTCAGAGGTAATGCTGATACCGCAGAACCGGCAGTAACTTCTTCGGAACAGCCATATCCTGCGGTAGTAAGCGCTGAAGTAAGGCGGCTTGGACTGGATGAGCTTAAGGCAAAAGTTAAGATCAATATCACTAAAACAGGTATTAATGTAATTGGGCTGGAAGGTTTAGGCTTAGATGATGACGAGTTTAAAATATTAAATACAGCGCTTGGAAACGCTTTAGAACATATTTCAGCGGCTGAACAATTAGAACAAATGTCTTTAGATCTGCCGATACTGGTTTCCTATGATTTAAAAGAGATCAGCCGCCATTTAAACGCGCGGATTGAATTGCACCGCCATCTCTTACGCAAGCCTGATAACGCGGCTGAACAGCTTTTGTACGCGCCGAAAGAAACCCAGGAAGAAACGATTCTATTTTTAACCGGCGTCTTGTTCCATGAGATCATCCATTTCTTAAACCCTGAAATACCGGAATCTGATGTTGAAGCAAGAACCGTAGAATATTACAAACAGAACCCTGAAATTTTAAGAGCGGCCTTAAAAATACTTGATGAGAATAATATTAATCTGATCAGTGCTGATGAAGCATGGCTTAGCCTTTTAAGAAAAACATATAGGCAGATGATTTCACAGCAGGCTTTAGCTGAAGATAAAGTGAAAGAGAATATATCGGAAGTTCAAGGTATGCTTGGAAGTGTTATTGCTGATGAAGAAATATTGAGCTTAGTAAACGTGCAGGATATTGTTTTAAATATTGCGCCTTTAAGAACGCAGGATCTAGTGGATAAAGATGATATAATTTCTGCGGTTGTTGATGAAGTATCAATGTTCGAGCTGAAATTAATTGGTGTTGATATCGCGGATGACGGAAGCATTTTTATAAAAGGTTATGTGGATGAACAGGCTTTGGTGCAAATAAATAGAGCGCTTAATAAGTTTGGCTTGAGTTTTAATAATCCTAATATTATAAATATTAAGATAGCGGCGTTGAATAAAGAAGCGCGATCTTTAAATAGAGAGCAGCAAATAGAGTTTGAGCTTATTATGGCAAGGATAAACAATGCGGAGCTTGGTATTATTGATGTTGATACTAAAGTTGTGTTCGAGGCATTGTTAGAAGTTATTAGAGAGCGCAGGCCTGTGCAGTTACCTTTGGATGATAAAGCTGTTACTCCTCTTAGCACTGATCCTTTGAACGCTATTATTGATAAAATAGTTCCGGTAATTGAAAGGCAGCAATCACCGCAGGATATGAGGGAATTATTTGACATCGCGGCGTAATTTAGCTCATAGTTCATAGCTTATGGATGATAGTATTAAAACCAAAAAATAAAATCTTGGCACTTGAGCATGGTTTGCAGTTTTCTAATTTTTCACGCAGAGGCACAAGTGAGCACAGGGTTTTTATTAATATTCTTTAAAAACCTTACAAATTAGAGCTAAACAAATTGCTTGCCAAGGGCAATTAATCCGGATAGAGAGCTCCTGATTTAAAGATAATATTCTGGCGGACCAGCACCGGCAGAGAGGCGGATTTTATTTTGGGGGAGAAAGAATTGACAGGGATTTTTTTAATGATAGAATAAGTATTTATGAAGAAAATTGACGAACGTGTAATCTATTGGTTGAAAATAGCAGTGAGAAGGAAGGGAACGGAAGAATTGGAGGAAAAAAATGAAATTAGAAGTTGTTATTGAACAAGATGAAACCGGATATTATACCGCGGAAGTTCCGGCTTTGCCCGGATGTGTTAGTCAAGGTAAGACGATAGCTGAAGTTAAAGCTAATATTAAGGAAGCTATTACGGGATGGCTGGCAGTTATGAATGATAAAGCAAAAAGGCGGCAGGCTCAAGTAATAGAGGTTACGGTATGAGCCATCGGTTGCGGTTATGTGCAGGTGAGCCTTCTGGAGGAGGATTTAAAATGACTATTATAGATACCGCTAAATTAACTTCAAAGGGGCAGATAACTATTCCTGGCCGCATACGGGAGCTTTTAAAGATCTCGGCTGGAGCATCTATAGCGTTTGGCGTAAGCAAGGAAGGAGTGCTTTTACTGCCTTGTAAGGTTACTGCGGAATCGCCTTATACTTCCTCTGAATGGGCAAAGATAGAAAAGCTTGCCTCTAGAAAAGGAAGAGTCTGTAAGAGCGTAAAAAAAGCAAAAAAACATATTGAGGCTTTATGAGATTTGAATTTAAGCCTTCCTTTGACAAATCGGTTAGAAGTTTGCATGGTAAGGAAAAATATGATGTGAAACAATTTTCCGCTCAAACAGTGGATATATTATCTCAAGATAGGTTGCTTCATAAAGGCATTGGCTTGAAACGGCTTAGAGGTGATTATTGGGAAATCAGGAAAGGCCTTAAAATGCGGATACTTTTTTGATGGGGAAGCGGCTTGGTGGAATTTATCCTTGCAGGCAATCACAATGATATTAAGCGGTATTTGAAAAATATTTAGTTTTTGTCCTTGCCCTCCCTGCCTTGCCGGCAGACAGGTGGTGAGAAGTTTTTATATTGAAAATACTCCGTTCTAAATTTCCACTTTTTTTTGTAAAATCACACCTGTAACTCATTATAATAAAATAAGTTAGGCTGGCAAATATATTTGCGGGAAACTAATTCTTGTGGTATGCTTTATCGCCTTTTTTAGAAATTTATTAATTAGCTACAGGCCGCAAGCCGCAGGTTTAAAAAAGCTGCTAATGTTACAAGCTGCAGAATTGATTTGGCTGTAGATGTTGGGTTTTGGTCTGTGGCATGAGGCGCAGCCGGGTAATATTGCGAGCTGCGAGTGCCGAGAACCGGTCTTTAAGGATATAAAACGATGTGTAAAAAAATAATTTTCAGAGTAATCGCGATTATTCTCATTAATAGTTTTTTATTATTTGACATTACTTGGGCAGATGGCGAAAACTTATTTACTTCTATAGAGCGTGTTAACTTATCTCCAGCGTTGAATATTAATACAGAACTGGTTAATAGTATTTTTTATTTTATATATTTAACGCAAAATAGTAATTTGTTTACACGGTCAGTTAAGGAAAAACCAAGTTTATCTAAGGTGAAGCCAAGTTCTTCTAATGTAAAATTAAGTTCCTTTAATGCAAGGTCAAGTTTTTTAGATGAACTCAAGGAAAGTAATTTTTGGGAAAAAGTTGAGTCGCTATTGGAGCGGAAAAAGAAAGAACTTTTGTTTTGGACTCCTATTGCAGCGATAGTTTCAGGTATATTTGGTTTTTTGACTCTTTTTTT
>JACQZH010000041.1:38832-143880 GCA_016213925.1 Candidatus Omnitrophota bacterium
ATTTAGGCGGAAGATATTCTGATGTGGAAGAAGTACAACAGCGTATTTTTGAAATTTTTGTTTGGATGGGATGTTTCTGGGGAGCTATTTTAACAGTTATTATTATTGCTTCCAAGCTAATTGTTTGTTCGAGAAAGATGCAGCTTGTGCATAATAAAATAGAAAAAAAGAAAAAAAGAAAAAATTTTATTCGAAACTATCCTTGGGCTGAGAGGCTAATTAACATAATGGAAGAAAAGAAGGTTCCGTTTGAGTTTATGATGGAAAGAGCCATTCCTAATGCAAACAATGTGATAAATACTTGCTTTATTGCTTCGTCTGATAGGGAAAAAGCAAAAACAGCTGTTTGCTGATATGGGAACAAGATTGACGAATTGTGAAAAACGAGCATGCTCGACTATCCAATATGGTGTTGAGTTAGTATCAAAAATATCTAAAGGAGATATTGGGCGATTTAAAGGTTTTCTGGAAAAACTAGAATTTTTTGTTATGAATTTACCTGTAGACCCCCAAGAAACATTAATTGAAGGCGAAGAGATTATCTTAAAGTTTAGCTGTACTCCGGAGAGTTTTCATGAAGCGCTTGTTGTAAGTGCAATGATACCTAGCTGGTTCAAAGCGACAAGAAAAAAATGGTTAAGAGATGAGAAATTGCGTGAGATGGTTAATATTTTAATTCCGCATAGTTTTTCGCTTCAACAATTGCGAACTATTTTACAGTTTGAAATAAGAAATGTTGGCGCAAAATTTGTAGAAGAATTCAGTGGTTTTTACGAAAAGAAAATTGAAATTGATAGTATCGATAATGTTCCTGAATGTCCCGAGGGAGCTTCTAGAAAAGAAGCAATGCTACAAGGAGAAGGAAGGGAATTAGTAGAGTCCTATTCTGAACAAGAAGGGTGGCATGGACCTTTTCATTATTATGGTGATTATGTTAGATATGAAACAGTAAATGCGGCTAAGTTTGATAAATTCGCTTTACCTCTTATTGCTCCGGTAAAAATATTTGTTTTAAGTGCAACAATAGTAATTTCTCAATCAATTTGAACATTAAAAGGTCAAAGAGTGATTATCTTCAGTATTGAAGTATTTTTTAGCATAAGCATTCGCAGACAGTTAGAAACAGCACTGTTGAAAAATCATCGGAAATTCCTATTACAGATAATCTAGGAAGGTTGCAAGAGGCTATGCTAATTCGGAACAAGGTGTATTTGTTAATACTGAAAGGGATGCACAACGCTAATTTCCCAAGCAATCTAAAAAACACCAAGCCTTCCTTTATATAATATCCAGATAACTATACTATCTTCCTCAATAATTTTATCCCCCATTTCCACCTACGCGGTGGAATTAGGGTTAAGCATGAGTTGATGGGGTGCTGTTGCAGATTAAGGCAAAAGGTGGTATAATTAAAGTGGTTTTAAAAGGCATTAATTATTGTAGTTATAGTATGTTAACTGCTAAAAATGCCTTGGATTATAAGGGGGAGCGCTAAAAATTTTTCCGTATAAAATAGTGTTTTGCTTATTAATCATCTGATAGCATTGAAAGATATTAGTTTTAGGAAAAAATACTGGATTAGAAACATTGTATTTGTTGATTTTTAATTCAAAAAAATTATAAATTTTCTAATAATTTAAATCAAAATAGCTGCTATTTTTTTATACAACATATTGAAAATAAATATGTTGCCGATATGCGCAATTCCTAGTGGGTTTTAGTGAAATTCTTTGTAAAACAATTGCGGAATTTTAATTCATATGGTATACTTTACTACCTTGCTTTTAATTTTGCTAGGCAGTGTTGAATTTTATGAAATCAAGCAATGGTGTTAAAGTTAAACAAATTAAATTAATTTAATTGTTATAATCCTAGTATATGGAGGTGTTGGGAATGAAGTATAAAAAGAGTGGATATAGTGTATTTTTAAAACTGGTATCTTTTGCGATTATTCAAGCTTTTTTGTTTTCATATTGCGCAGGATCAGTCTCTGCTGCGGATGTATTTTCAAATACCTATCTTGCGCCGAGTGTTACCTTAGGTGAAGGCACGGTAAGAGGCGCGATTATTGACTTTGGTTCAGAGGACCGTGGTTCATTAGATGATATTTCCGCTCCGGAAGTTTTACCTATGCCTTATGTTGTGGCTACATTAGGCCCGGCTACAAGAGGCAATGAAAAGGAATTAATTGAAAACGGTGTTAATATGGTTAGGATTCCTTTGGGCCATGGGACAAGAGAAAGGCATCAGCAAACAATTGATATGATAGCCCAGATTAGCGAGGAAACCGGCAAAGAGGTCGGAATAATGCTTGATTTAAGCGGGTTTAAATTAAGGATCGGCGCTTTAAGAGGAAGTTCTGTTGTTTTTAAGGAAAACGCTACTGTAATGATAACAAACAAAGATATTGAAGGCGATGGAACAGAGAGTTTAATTAATGTTAATTACCGGCATTTTATCAGGGATATCGCTGAACAGTTTAAAAAAGGGGAAAAAGAACGGGAAGCAGCAAAGACTATTTTGCTTGATGCTATTGAAGGCATGGTTGAGTTGGAAGTCGTAGAGATTCTTGATAATACGATATTAAGAGCTACGGTTAAAAAAGGCGGCACAGTAATGGGGCGTAAAGGCATATACGCGCCCGGGGTTAAAATGAAATTGCCTACATTAACTGAAAAAGACCAGTATGATATAAAATTTGCCGCGGAAAACAGTAAGAGAATTAGTTCTCTGGCGCTTTCTTTTGTGCGCACGGCAGGGGATATCCGGCAGGTCAAAGAAGCGCTGAATTTTTTTGATGCGCAATATCCCGGGGCTAAGGATCTAAAGATTATTGCGAAAATTGAGACAAGAGAGGCACTGGAGAATATTGATGAGATTATTCAGGCTGCGGATATTATTATGATAGCCCGAAAAGATTTAAGTATTGTTTTAACGCCGGAAGAATTGGCATACTATCAAACATTAATACTGGAAAAATGCAAGCAGGCTGGTAAGCCGGTTATTTTGGCAAGCCGGCTTTTGGAGTCAATGAAACTAAAGGAAGCGGCTCCAACCGATAAAGAGGTTGCCAATATTTTTGAAGGGGTTAATTATAAGAGTTACGGTTTTATGCTTTCGGATGAGACAGGCATTGGGAAAAACCCTGTACAGGCGGTTAAAAAATTAAAGACTCTTTTGGAAGAAGGGATATTGTTAAGAGATACATATGAGGCTAGAAAAGCTGCATGGCAGAAAGAAAAGCAGGCAAAAGAGCCGAGTATTGATGTAATAATGGTTGTCGGAGGTACGCAGGACCGCGCGGATGCCTATCGGAACCATTTTGAAAGTTTAAGGGGAGTGGTTTGCCGGGATGATATCCCGATTCTATATGTTGCTACACCGACGAAGTTTGCTGAAATAGGCGGGCTGATCGGTAACGGCGGAGCTGAATGCAATGCGATGTGGACTCTTAACAATCAATTGCCGGAATTAGCTAAGCAGTATACGCGTTTAAAAGGGAAGTCCCTGTCGGAGTTAAGAGTGGCTATGATTTTTGCCGGAGGCAAAGGCACCAGATATACGGCCGGGCCAAGTGACGGAGCAAAGCCTTTGATGCCTTTGGCGTTAAGATTGGAAAACGGGGATCAGGCCCGCGCGATAGATGTGGTTATGCTTGGGAGTTATGTAATGGGGCAAAGATTAAAAAGAAGTAACAGGGCTGGGGTCTTGGGATTAAACGGCGATGGATTTTTAATTGCTGATCCAGAGTTGGTTGAAGGGATAGGGTTGATAAGCTGGCCTGTCAGCATGATTGAGGCTGATGAAAAATACGGTGTTGTTGTCAGGCAGCCTGACGGAAAAATAACTTCTTTTAGGGAAAAACCGAGTATGCCGGAGATGATTAAATTTGCCGATGAATTGATGATTGACGCAAATAACCGAGAAATAAGGCAGGTACAGGCTAATTCAGCGAGTTATATAAAAAGCCATAGTGATAAAGATAAATATAGTTTGTTTATTCAAGGGTATATAGAGGTTGCGAATTATCTTCATGCCCGGGTTGATCAAGGCAAGAAAACCTATGAAGTGGATAATTCCAGTGACTTGGCGATTCCCTTAGCAATAAGAGCAGTGCAGGATTTAACAGAAAGAGAAAAACAGCGTCAATCATATATTCAGTCCCGTTCTAAAGGAGATAAGGATAGGGAAGAATTTTACAGCGGATTATTTGAAATAGTCACAAAATATTTCATGGATTTATATACCGCGCTGCCTGCTGAAGGAAAAACTACTTTGTATGTTGATTACGGCGACATGGGTACATGGTACGGGGATATTATGAGGCCGAATAGTTTTAAAACCATTGCCGGATATCTCGGTTCGGTTGATTCTTATGTTGATTCCTGGGCGGTTATGGGAGAAGATGCTAAAACTTACCGTAGTTTTGTAAGCCCGCTAGTGAAAGTCGGGGAAAAGGCTGTTCTTTACGGAGCCCAGCTTTATCCTGGTTCAACAGTCGGAGCCGGCACTATTGTGTATAATATAAAAGGAGAAATTCAAATCGGCGAGAATATGCTTATCGTAATGTCTCCAATCAGGGTTAACAGTGAAAGAAACGCTTTTATAGTGTTCTATTTAGGCCGTGAAGATAACCTGAAAACAGCGGCGCGTAAAGGCGTGCTTTTCGGAAAGAACGCATATGAATTAATTACCAGTTGGAAAGATCATGAAGGCGAGCCCTTATTCCCGGGGTTTAACGCGGATACAGATTTGACTAAAGCAGCAATTTGGCCGGTAACTGATAGTTCTGAAATTGATATGAATTTAGTTTCCTGGATGAGCCAGAAAGGCGCGTGGGCACCTAAAGAATATGTTGAAGCGCTAAAATTTTCTTTTGATAAAATTAGTTCAAAGGCTGATTTTCCGGCTATTTTACAGCGGGACAGTGAGTTGGCTTACAGAATAGATAGTGCGGTTCTTATGGCAAGCGGCGTGAAAGTTGAAAAGCCTAATGTTTTTGAAGAAGATATGCTTGAGCTTGCCGGCCGCGGAATTTAATGGCAATGATGTTAAGAGTGCGATGTAATTATATGGCGGAATTGTTTAAATATGAAAAAAGTGCCGAAAAATAAAATAAAGATCATTGTTTTTTGTTTAATATTTATTATTGCGGAAAAATCCTGGGCAGTCCAGGATTTTTCGCTAAATAGATATGAAGTGTCTGTGCTTTCTCCACAATTACAGGTGAAAGCAGAAACATTTATGGCAAAATTCCTGGAGGTTTCTGTCTTGCAGGTTTTCTTTGACCGGTATCTTGAAGGCCGCTTGGATATAGAAAAAGATGATTATACATATTTTCTTTTAAAGCCTGAAGGGCAGAAATACAGGGATGAAATTCTCCTTGAAGTTGTAAAAACAGGGTTTGAGATAGTTTTTGTGGAAAAGAATCTTGAATTAAGCAAAAGTTTTTTAAGGCAATTTTATGCGATGCATTTTGATCCGAGCCAGAGGGAGAAAAAAAAGCCTTTTTTGAGCCCGTTATGGAAATATATGTCTTCAAACTCGGTTGACATGGTAATCGTAAAATATACCGGGCAGGCAAATGCTATTGATGCTTGCGCGAGTCTAAGAAAGGTTATTGGAAATACCAGGGGCACAGATATCGGGTCGGTTCGTAATGTTTTTTCAGGGGTTAGATTGTATACTTTTTATAAGGTAAAGGGGGAAGGCGGTATTTTCCATAGAAGGCTTTTTATGACGAAATTGACTTATAAGGAAGATATAGACCCCCGGAAAATATTTTTTCCGAAATTGACCGGCGAAAGGGCAATGGACGATGATTTAGGTTTTGACAGTGAACAAAAGAGTGCTTTGGAGTTAAGCGATTATGAAAGAAACATGATTAAACAGGTTTTGGGGAGGGAGAACATAAATGATTTAAGCGATGAAGACATAAAAATTCTTGAGCAAAGAGGTGTTGTTAAGGAAAGAAGGGTAATGTTAAGGAATAATACTCATAGGCCGGAAAAAAGGGACGCAGAGATGGTTCCGGAGCTGGCATTACTTTTAAATTATATAGACATCAAGAATCAGCCTGGCTTTATTGCGCAGATTGGAAGTTCGATCTGATTGTTTATTATTTTTGAAAAATAGAACAGCGCTCGCCTTAATCGCAAATGATCTCTTTTTTTAATTCCTCTGCCGCTATCTGGGTTTTTCCTTTGACAGGCTCATGATGGTGAGCAAAACCATAGGATAAACAGAATTTATTTGGAGGGGTGGGAGCCCCCGGATTTAGCTTAAGCAGTCTCAACTAATATGAAGAAAATTTTGTCGATAATAATAATTCAAATGTGTTTATTTCCTAATTGCGTTTTTTCTGCGGAAGATGCGTTTTTAATTGAAGAAAACAGAGAAAATACTGCTTTGCTTAGCCCTGCGCTTAATATCAATATCCCGTTTTTTGGAAGTAGGTTCGAGAGGTTTTATGAGGACCCGGGGGACAAAAAAAATCAGCGTATAAAAGAGTTGATTATGTTAAGGTCTCAAGAACCGGATACGCATAAGAGTGCGGAAATTGATCATACGCTTAATGAAATACTTACGAAAATGCGCTGGAAGAGGCGGCCGAAAGCACAGGATGATTTTAAAGCGCTGCGGCAGATATTGCTTGGAAACGATATCGCAGCTAATCTTAATGCCTGGGCAGGATTAAAAGAGGCGTATCCTGAATTGTACGCAACCAGATTTGTAGAGAAATGGGGTATTGATACCTGGCAGCATACTTTGATGCTGGTCGAAAGCTTTGAGCGGCTTATTCGTTTCAATGAAGAGGATCAGAAATGGTTTGCCGGGCGCGGCCGGAAAAGCGAGAAAGCACAACGGCTTAGGATGAAACTAGATATCCCGCTTGACGAAGATAACAATCTTGCAGACCTCGAATATTTGCGGCAGCGTTTGCTTGAAATAGTTAATAATGAAGATAAAAAAGTATATTTCTTGATGAGCCTGCTTTTTCATGATACAGGTAAAGTTACTTTGCCTAATAAACATGAATACGGCAGCAGAGATATATTGAAACGTATTTTTAAGCAGATAGGAGCAGGTAAAGCTGATATGCGGTTTTACTCAACACTAGTAAGATGGCATACTTATATAGACCTGGCTTTTATATCGCAGGAATTAAACCCGAAATTTTTTAAAATGTGGCTTTATAAGTCCTGGCCGGATGAAGCCATGCGCAGCGAATTCCTTATCTTATTGAATTTAGTTACGCTTTTTGATATTAATTCTGTGGGAGAAGACGGGCTCTTGAATAATGACAAGCTTGGCTGTTATGTTGACTTTGTTAAAAACATGGGAAATTTCGAAAAATATATAGACCGTTTAGTTGATGCCAGAATATCCAATTTATTTTTTAGTTTTGGCGGGGTTAAAAATTTGGAAATCTTGCAGAGTTTTTATTGGGCCGTTGATTTATTAGAAGGAGATTTTCATAAAATTTGCTCGGATGTTTATTGCGACCAGATAGCTTTTCTTTATAATGCTGCTCCGGCATTCAGGATGTTGAGGGAAAAAGCGCCGGAAAATATTATTAAGATGTTCGTGCTTGTGGCTGCAGTGGTGTCAATCATCAAGAATGACGGAGTGATAGTAGAAGACCTGGTATTTGACTGGCGTGCTGAATATTCCAAATTTATAGATGAAATACCTTTGTCTGACTTTAGCCTAGCGAACATAAAGCAGAACATGATAATTCTTGATGGTAAACTGAATTTTTTTGGAATAACGTTTATAAATGAAGGCACGACCTTGTATGTAGAATGCATAGAATGCAGAATTAAGAAGAACGAAAAAAGAGCTAGTGAAATCCTGCCTTTGGAAGAAATCAAGCCGCTTTCCCCGGGATCAGACAAATTAATTGAACAAGCTATATAGAAGAATGATGTTTGAGGGATTTTTTTTGAAATTTAATTTTTAGCATAAAATATATCATTAAAGAGGTAACATATTTATTTTTAAGATGTTATAACAGAAAATTTATTTGCAAATCTAGGCAGTGTATGGTATAATTAATTAGATTTATAAAGCTTGTAATTTCTAATGTTTCTTTTTGACCGGGAAAATTAGATATGGAACAGACAGAGAAAAGAGTAGCAAGCAGAGTAAAAACTTCACAGGCGGTACTTTCTTTACAGCCTTTGGATCCTTTGGTCTGGTTTAGATTCTGGACAGAATTGGAATGCCTAGTCAGGGATATCAGCATGGCAGGCGTGTGCATTTATTCCAAAGAGGATATTCCTATAGGTACTGCATTAAGCATTGATTTGCGTATAGGTAACCTGAAAAAGTTAATTCGCATTTTTTGTAAAGTTGCCTGGGTTAAGAAAGAAAACCAAAACTACAGAATGGGCCTTAAGTTTTCCTGGTGGAAAGATGACCAGGATAAAAATATCGTTAGTAATTTCCTCAACAAACTTTCCTCTTTTTAATTAACCGTAAATTCCATTTTTTTAACTTTATAAAAAGGTTTTTCACTTGACATAGAATCTATTTCATGATATAAAAAAGCTTCATGCCATATTTTAATTGTTAAGGAAAGAAAAAATAAATTTAAAAGATTTTGTCTCTAAATAATAATAAAGGAAATAAAATGGATAGGTGTAATTTAAGCGCGGATTGCCTGCGCTTTAAAAATACATATAAGTTTTTTAAGAATAAACCCATTGCCGGAAATAGCGTGGGTTTTTTTATTATTGCTTAATAAAGAAAGGGAGGTCTCAATGAGTGAAGCAAAACATTACGCAACATCCCAGGAGGATCGTGTTTCTGTTTTTCAGAAAATAACCTACGGCCTTGGTATGTTGTGTAACAATTTGATTCCTGCTGCTTTGGGTTGTATGGTGGTTGTGCTTAATCTGGGGTTGGGGATGAATCCGGCGTTAATAGGTTACATCATGTCTTTATCACGGCTTGGAGACGCTTTTACAGATCCTCTCATGGGGTATATTTCCGATAATACAAGATCGCGTTTCGGCAGGCGAAGGCCATACATTTTTTGGGGCGCTATTTCCCTTGGTATTATTTTTGCTTTACTGTGGCAGATTAAACCCGGGCAAAGTGAAATGTTTTATTTTTGGTTTTTCATGATCGGATGTAATATTTTATTTATTGCTAATACTGTCTTTTCTACGCCTTTTATTGCTTTTGGTTATGAAATGACTCCTGATTATCATGAAAGAACCAGGATAATGGCCTGGGCTAACTGGTTTGGGCAAATCCCCTGGCTTTTATGCCCCTGGTTTTGGTGGATGATGGCCAATCCAAACTTTTTTAAAACTCCAGTAGATGGAGCGCGGTATATAGCGCTTACGGTTGGAGCGGTTGTTGTTGTACTAGGAATCCTACCGGCTATTTTTTGTAAAGAACGCTTGCAAAAAATAGCGGATCAAGAAACTAAACAAAAAGCCAAAGGAATGTTTAAGCATATAGCGGATTTTTTAAAGGGATTTTTTATTACCTTTAAATGCGCTTCTTTTTTAAAAATTTGCACAGCGACTTTTTTTCTTTTCAATGGTTTTATGCTTGTCTCCGGATTAGGAACATATGTATTGATTTATTTTGCGTTTGGCGGGGATCAGGTTATGGGTGGTAAATATAACGGATTATTCGGAACGGCTTCCGCATTATCTACAATATTTATTGTTATTCCGATTGTAACTAAATTGGCGACAAAAGTGGGAAAAAGAAAAGCATTTATCATAACAACTTCTATTTCTATACTTGGGTTTTTAATGAAATGGTGGTGTTTTAATCCCCAGTACTCATCTCTTTGGGTGATTAATTTATTAGGGATGAAAGATATATCGCTGATAATTCTTTTACCTGCAATTTTTATCTCTTTTGGAATCGGAGGACTGTTCACGGTTATGGGGTCTATGATGGCGGATATATGCGATCTGGATGAACTTAATAATGGGGAGCGAAGAGAAGGTATGTTTGGAGCTATTTACTGGTGGACAGTAAAACTGGGAATGACTGTAGCATTTGCTTTTTCCGGGCATATTCTTAACGCGACTGGTTTTGATGTTGCTTTAGGTGTTAATCAAGCGGCGAAATCATTGCTACTGCTTAGGATATTTGATATTGTTGTTCCGATAATAGCATCTGTGATAGCAATATTGGCGATTGTCTTTTATACAATATCCGAAGAAAAAGCGCATGATATCAGGCTTCAGCTCGAGAAGCGCCGCGGCAAGACTGCTTGAAAATTTTAAAATAGAATATACTATTAGCGCGGTTATAATTGCGCTTTGAAAGGATGATACCGCTTGGATAAAACCTGTAACATAATTATCAATCTATTTTTGCTTATCCTGCTTTTTTGCGCTGTTACTTACGCTTTGCCTGCCCCGGATTTTACCCTGGCTGACGAAGGCAGTGAATTTATTGTTGATTATGAAAAGTACGGGGCTTTTAAAAATATCGGAGCGGAAAAGTATAAATATAAAATTATAGACGCGGAAGGCTTGGCTAAAGCTGTTGGCGAGGGAATTTATCCGAATAATAAAAGCATATTGAAAGACCCTCAATTTGAAAATATGAAGAAGAAGCTTACCGGTTCTCATTGGGCTTATGTAAATTCTCCGGATAATCAGCTTAATTTTTATAAATGGGCGATCGCGGCTGAAGCCCCGGGAATTAAGCTTTTTTATACTGCACAGGCATTGGAAAAAACCGGACATATAAAGCAGGCGATTAAGGCTTACTACGCTATGCTGGTACATTTTCCGGAAAGCATGGGGCTTACTTACTGGAATACGCTGTGGTATGTGGGACCGGCCGCTGTTGACCGGATTGAATATTTAACCAGGAAATATCCCAAAATCGGAGTGAAGCTTACCGGCGCAAAGATGATAATTAAGAACCGTTATGATGATGATAAAAGAAATGATGTGTTTATTATTGATCCCGGCAAATTAACCGCTTGCGCTCCTGAAGAGGTGATCGAAAAACCTGTAGATTTAACTCAGTTGAAAATTTTGCAGGAAAAAAAATTCGGCGATAATATTAAGCTGGTTGAATATGAAAATGGGCATTGGCAGCTTTTTGTCGATGGTAAGCCCTTTATGATTAAAGCGCTTGGTTATCAGCCTTCAAAGATAGGGCAGAGCCCGGATATAGGTACATTGGAAGACTGGTCCTTTAGCGATACTAATAAGAACGGCCGGATTGACAGCCCGTATGATGCTTGGGTGGATAAAAATAAGAATAATATCCAGGAAACGGATGAGCCGGCAGTAGGTGATTTCCAGCTGTTAAAAGATGTTGGCGCCAATGTTATAAGGGTTTATCATCATACTTTCGCAAGCAATAAAAAAGTTTTTCAGGATCTGTATAAGAATTACGGGATCAGAATCATAATCGGTGATTTTCTCGGGATGTATGCTGTCGGCTCGAAAGCTCCCTGGAATCCGGGAACTAATTAGTCAGATTTGCAGCAGCAGAGGAATATGCTTGAATCCGTGATGCAGATGGTTACAAATTATAAGGATGAACCTTGTGTGCTGATGTGGGTGTTAGGCAATGAAAATAATTACGGTGTGGCGAATAATTCTGATGAAAACCCGCAGGCGTATTATCATTTTGTGAATGAAGTGGCAAAAAAAATAAAAGAGGTTGATCCTAATCATCCGGTTGTGATAAGCAACGGTGATATTCATTTTTTAGATGTCTTCGCCAGGGAGTGCCCTGATGTGGATATATTCGGAGCAAACGCATATCGCGGCAAATATGGGTTTGGATATCATAATTTCTGGTTTCCGATAAAAGAAGTGGCGGCAAAGCCGGTAATAATTACGGAATACGGATGCCCCGCATACGGCCACGGTTACAGCCGCAAACAAGCGGAAGATTTTCAAGCGGAATATTTAGTTAATGATTGGATGGATATGGCAGCAAATAGCGCCGGGCAGGGCGCGGGGATTTCTATCGGCGGCGCGTTATTCGAGTATTTGGATGAATGGTGGAAAACCGGAGCTCCCCCGGGATACCCGGATATAATTCAGGATGTTACGGCTAATTGCGGCGGCCCGTTCCTGGACGGCTGGTATTATGAAGAATGGTTTGGAATGGTAAGCCAGGGGGACGGCACGGATTCTCCGTTTATGAGGCAGTTGCGAAAATCGTATTTTGAACTGCAAAAAGTATGGCAAGAAAATTAACAAATAGGAAGGAGGATGTTTTATGAAAAGAATTTTTTGGGTAATTTCAGTTTTTGCGTTGGCGGGGATATTTGTTTTTAATATATTAACTAATGTCAAAGCTGAAGAGAATACAGATGAGTTGGTTGGCAGGAAAGTGGAGTTTGTAGAAGGGAGTTTTTTTGTTTACAACGATAACCCAAGCCGTGATAACCACTATATTCCTTCCGGATGGATGGGGGATTATGGTGATATTAAATTAACTCAGAATGAAAAGAATAATCCGCATTCAGGAAAAACATGTATAAAGTTTGAGTATACAGCTAAAGGCAAACAAGGAGCGGGATGGTGCGGCGTATCTTGGCAGAACCCGGCGAATAATTGGGGAGAAAAAAAAGGCGGATTTGATCTGCGCGGGGCAAAAAAGCTTACTTTCTGGGCCAGAGGTGAAAAAGGCGATGAAAGGATCATGGAGTTTAAGATGGGAGGAATTGGCGGTACGTATTATGATACTGATTCTGCTGGAATCGGCCCGATTGATCTTACTGCAGAATGGCAACAGTACACGATTGAGCTTACTGATATCGATTTGTCTCATATAAGCGGCGGTTTTGTTTGGGCGACTAACGCGGATTCAAATCCGGAAGGCTGTATATTCTATCTGGATGATATTAAATACGAAATGTAATTATCATAAGTTAGAATTGTGCAGTTAAATCATAATTGCGCAGATTTTGTTTTGGATTTCAGGAAGTTTTGAAAGGCAATTAAAAAAATGAAAAAGTGCAGTTTATTGATAATATTTTTAGTATTTATATTTTTGGGCAGAAATACTTGCCTTGCCATGGAGCAACAAGTATTAGCGGAAGAAAAAAGCGCGCCAAAGCAGGTAAAAGAGCTTTATGTTTATTCTGATAAGGATTCTGTGGTGAACAGTTATTATCCTAGCGAGCGTATTGGTGATGGAGAATCTCTTGAGATTGACGAAGCTGACAAAGAAAATCCGCAGTCTGGCAATACCTGCGTAAAAATAAGATATAATGCAACCGGTGTTTTTGGCTGGGCAGGTATTTACTGGGTAAATCCTTCAGGCAACTGGGGTAATGAAAAAGGCGGATATGACCTTCGTTTTGCGAAAAAGCTTACTTTCTGGGCCCGGGGTGAAAAAGGAGGCGAGCATATCGCGGTTTTTCGTTTCGGCGGGTTAAAAGGGTCTTTTTCTGATTCTGATAACCATGGAATTGGCCCGGTAATTCTGACAAGGGAGTGGAAAGAGTATACTGTTGATGTATCTACAAGAAACATGAAACATATAATTGCCGGCTTTAGTTTTGCTATTTCTAAAGCTTTTAATAGACAGGGTTGTATTTTTTACTTAGATGAGATAAAATATATAGAGGAATAAAAACAGGCTGGTGTGTGCCCGCCATAAAAATTGGCGGATTAAATTTGACTATATAATTTATGCTCGCTACGTTCCATAATTTATAGTCTCATTTAAGAAAGGAGGAAATGGAGTGAAGTACTTAAAGTTGCTGGTAATATTTATGGTATTTGGACTGTTAATCAGTGTTGCTTGCCAGGCTCAAGAAATTGTGACAGAGGAAAATTATTTAGAAGAGGAGCTGGTCGGCAAAACTGCGGAATTCGCTGAAGATGGTTTTTATGTGTATATTGATGATGTTAACCGTCTTAATCATAGCATTCCATCTGGATGGATGGGGGATTACGGCGATATTAAAATGAATCTTAAACATAAAGATAATCCGCATAGCGGAAAAACTTGTATCAGGTTTGATTACACAGCTCAGGGTAAGCAGGGGGCAGGATGGTGCGGTATTTTTTGGCAAAATCCGGCAAATAACTGGGGAGAAAAGAAAGGCGGTTTTGATATCCGCGGCGCGAAAAAGCTGACTTTTTGGGCCAGAGGAGATAAGGGCAATGAAAGAATTATGGAGTTTAAGATAGGCGGAATTGGAGGAACTTATCCTGACTCTGACAGTATGGGAATCGGGCCGATAGATCTTACTGCGCAATGGCAGCAATATACTATTGAGCTTACTGATATTGATTTGGCATATATTAATGGCGTATTTTGCTGGGCAACAAACGCAGATTCAAATCCAGAGGGTTGCGTGTTCTATCTGGATGATATCCGGTACGAAAAGTAAATCAATATTTATAAAAAATAAAATAAAAGGGTAGGGGGCATAAGGGTTCTCCTGCCCTTTTATATAAATTTAATGGGAGTTATTGATGAAAAAAGGATTTATGGGGATCGCAATTTTTATTTTTTGCTTGAGTTTAAGCGGCTGCGGTAAAGGGGAAGCTAAACTTAAAGAAGAAAAACATAAGGATGTTTATTTAAGGACACTTGAGAACGGCCATTATGAGCTTATTGTAAAGGAAAAGCCGTTTGTTATAAAAGGCATTTGTTACGCGCCGGTTCCTATAGGGAAAAGCCATCTTTTTAACTTTACTTGTGATCCAAATAAGCCCTGGATGGTTGACGGAAAATTGATGAATGAGATGGGCGTGAATACGGTCAGGCTGTATCAGCCGGGAGATGAGCTTGCGGCATGCAAGGAAATGATAGAGGATTTGTATAAAAACTACGGAATTTATACCGTAATGGGCCATAGCCTTGGATTTTGGGAATATCATGTTAATGAATTGGCAAAAAAAATAAAAGAGATTGATCCTAATCATCCTGTAAGCTTAGGCAACGGAGAGACTGTAGGCATGGAATTTGCGGCGGATATATGCCCGGATGTTGATTTACTTGGTTGTATAGTATATCGCGGAAAAGTGTTTGGAAGTTTTTTTAAGGAAGTAAAACGCAAGTTTGATAAACCAGTGATGATTACGGAATTCGGCTGTGATGCTTACAATGCTTTTGCCCAAAAAGAGGATCAGTTGAACCAGGCAAAATTTCTTAAAAGCCAGTGGCTTGATTTGGAGAAGCATTTAGCTAATGGTGAAGGCTTAGGCAACTGCGTTGGCGGAATAATTTTCGAATGGAATGATGAATGGTGGAAGACATCAGATTGCGATAGGGACAGTTGGCTGGTGCACGATACTGAAGCAAGCTGGGGTGTCGGAGCTTATGCGTTTGATGCTCAAGCAGGTAAGAATATGAATGAAGAATGGTTCGGAGTAGTTGCGTTTTCTCCAGAGCTGGAAAATAACTTAAATAAGAGAATGCCGCGCAAAGCTTATTATGAGTTGCGCGAGTTATGGAACAAGGATTTCTGGAAACAGGATGAAGAATCATCCGCCGAAAAAAAGGGTAATTAACCCCAAAATTCGGGATTAATAGATTTTTTAACAAAAAGAGAGCGGTTTTTTATGAATTCCTTTAGTTTGCGTTTGATAGTATTTTTTTTAGGAGTTGTGGTTTTTGCGTTTTGTTTTGCGGCAGAGAGCCGGATTTTCGCGCAGGAAGATACTTATATCCAGGAACTGCGCGGCCATTGCGAAGGATTTATAAAAGAAAACAACTTTACGCAGCTCTTTGATTATTTGGACAGCCTGGCACAAGACCATGTAAAACCGGAATATATTTTTTACCAGAAATATTATAGTGTCAAGGGCAAATCATTATACCTTGATTATCTTGAAATGAATGAGGACTGGGCGCAGTTCTATGAGCAGCTTCATGTTTTTGACAATCAGATAATCGAGACTGCGGAAATTTATGTTAATACGTATCCTTTAAACGGCCAGGTTATTGATTTGCAGTATCTGCTGTGGAGAGCTTATTTACGTGAAGAAGGGCAAGAAACAACGGAAATTGCTTTTGGCAAGCTTGTGGATATGGTGATTTTTTATACGCAGGAAAATAATGATATTGCCAAGTTCAAGGAGATTGTTGAGCTTATAAGCCGGGAAAAAAGCGGGGATTTTTTGGCTCAAATGTTTGCCGAATACAGAGATTATCTTGAGAATGAAGATACCGACCCTTCTTTGATTTCCCAGTTTGCCGGGATAGCGGATAGTTATTTAGATGACGGTAACTCGGAAGTTGCTTCGCTAATTTATAACCAGTACGTAGAGATTATATGCAAACGTTTTTCTGTCCAGGATGCGTATCTTAAGCTGAAAATTATCGCGGATAAGTTCAGGCATTATGGGTTTTTCAGCGCGAAAGATCCTGGCTTGGCAGAGTTAATATATGAAAAAATAAAAGGGCTTATAGGTAATGAATCACTTAAAGAAGAAGATGTTTTAGCGCGCGGTTATAATTTTGAATGTGAAGGCAATTATGCGAAGGCGGATGAAGAATACAGAGCTTTCGCGGAAAATTTCAAGGAAAACAGGTTTTTACCTGAAATATACACCCGTTTGGGGATAATTAATCTGTATTATTTGGGAAATCAGGAGCAGTCGTTGAATTATTTTAAAACTGTGGCTGAAAAATACCCGGATTCTTTTTATGAGTCTTTTTGCCTTTATAGGATCGGGCTTATTTTACAGTGGAAAAAAGAGTTTGAATCGGCAGATGAATTTTATGCAAGGATAAAAAATGATGATCCTCAAATAAAGCAACTGGCTGAAAAACGCCGTGATGAAATAAAAAATAATCTGGAAATTGCCCAGGAATCACTTTATCCTTTAGAACTGCTTTATAAACAGAATAAATCTCCGTCGATAATATTAACTCTGAAAAGTATTCCGGCAAGGTGCCTGATTAATCAGCAGGTAGAATGGATTGCCAGCGCGCAGGATTATTCCGTGGGTACGGTACAGCCTTTTTTTGCTTACCAGTGGTTTGGCGATACAGGAACGAATACAGATATTGGAAGTGTAACGAAGTTCACTGCCAGCTACGCAAGTTCCGGCCCGAAACTGGTATTTTTTTCCGCGGGAAATGCGGCAGGTGAAGAGGTTGTATGCGGTGAATTATGGGTTTATGATATCGGAGTTATTTCTCCTGCCCAAGGGCAGATATTTAAAGTAAATGAATTGGTTCTTTTTGAGGCGGGATTATTGCCTTTAAGTCCGGAGGACGGTATTTTTCAATGGAGTTGGAAGGTTTTCCTTGAAGGAGAGGAAATATTAAGCAGCCATGCTAGAACTTTCAATTTCTCGTTTGATAAGCAGGGGAAGTATACGGTAGAAATTGAGCTTAAAGTTGAAGATAGCAGGATAAGCAAAACTATTGCTTTTGAGGTTATTGAATAGGAGGATTAGAATTAAAAAGCATGAAAACAGAAGAACGAAGAAAATATGTTCGTTTAAATAAGATTTATCCGATAGAATTAAAAGTTATTGATTTAAAAAATAATCCGCAAAGCAGTTTGCTCCAGGGATTTACCCGCGATATAAGTTATAACGGTGTTTGTGTAGAGGTAAATGATTTTCAGCCAGAGTATCTTAAGTCGCTAGAGAATAACTTATCACGGATTATACTATACATAAATATTCCTTTTAAGCGCCAGCCGGTGAAAGCTGTTGGGCGGGTAGCATGGGCAAAAAACAACGCCGCCGAGGCAAACGCATAGACGCTCGGAACAGTTGGATAAAATTGAGGCTGAAAAGTTTGTTATCGCGCAGATGCTTAAAAATGGCGCAAACGAAAAGGAAAAAATTAAAAATGAAATGGCTGACATTGAGAAAAGAAAATTAAAAGAGGATCGGCGGAGGAATGTGGTAAAAGTTAATAAACTGATTAAAGAAAAGGCGAATTTAGAGGAACGATTGAATGCCTTGGCTGATAAAAATGTTCAGCTTGAGGAAAAATTAGGCATGTTTGATAACGAGGAAAAGGAATTAACGGATAAACTTCAAGTAATTACCAATGAACGCCTGAAGCTGTCTGATAAAAGTATGGATTTGATGTGCCAGTGGCTTGAAAGCGCGCAAAACAATAAAACAGGATTGGTTCCTAGTTACGATAAAGATGAAGCATTGCTTGATGTGGGGTATACATATGATCAGGCTTTAAGCGTGTTTAATTTTCTTTATTTAGGGCAGGAAGAGAAAGCAAAACAAATCCTTGATTTTTTCAAAAACAGGGCGCAAAAAGTTAATGATTGTTTTGCCAATGCTTATGATGTTGCTAATGGCGGAGTTTGTGAATACATTGTTCACAGCGGGCCTTCCATATACCTGGGGTTGGCGATGATTAAATATGAATCTATAACGCATAAACAGGAGTATCGGGAAGTGGTAAATAATATCGGCCAGTGGTTGATTGCGCTTCAGGGGCAAAGGCAGGACGGCGCTTTGCCAGGCGGCCCTGATTTCCAATGGACAAGCACAGAACAGAATATTGCCGCATATGTGTTTTTTAAGGAACTTTTTAAGATCAGCAATGACCAGCGTTATGCCGAAGCGTCAGACAAGGTTGCTTTGTGGTTAAAAGATTATGGGTATAACTGCAAGTTGAAACGTTTTAACCGCGGAAAAGATGACCGAATGATTGCTACAGATATTATTGCTCTTAGTATTCTGGCTCTTGGCCCGGAAAAACTGCAGCAGATGGGCGTAGATATAGAAGAGCTGGTGAATTGCGTTGAGGACAATTGTAAAACAAGTATTGTTTTTGAAGGTTTATCCGGCAGAAAAACCACTGTTACCGGATACGATTTTTGCGCGCCTTCGAGTATCGGAAGAGAAGGGACTATTTCTATTGAGTGGACTAGCCAGATGATTGTTGCTTTCAGAGAACTGGCGAGATTTTATGAGAATAAAAATGATCTTTTGAAGTGCAAAAAGTATAACCTCAAGGCGGATTATTATTTGGGCGAAATGGAAAAATTATTGCTGGTCCGGACATTTTTCGGCAAAAAACAGGGCGCTGGCCTGCCTTATTCTACTGATAGCGGAGTTCCTACAGGTCATGGCTGGCATACTCCAGACTCCAGTTCTATTTCTGCGGCTGGAACAAATTTTGCAATTTTCGCTAAAGAAGAGTATAATATCTTTAGGATTTGATTAAGGCAGAGAATTAAACCAAGGATGGTTAATTATTGATAAAATAATTATTGCCGATCATATAAAATCAAAAAAACAGAGCGATTATCCTGAAATTCGGGAATATTCTTTTTTGATTTTTGAAAATGAAGAACAAAAAAGCGTTTTTACTGATATTTTTTTTAATTTACCCCCCCTTATAAGTGGTTCGATTGCAATCTCAAAAAAATTAAAACAGAAATTTTTAGTATTTTTTATTTTAATTTCCTTTTTGGTAAAATCTATTCCAGCCATGGCTATTGAAAAGTATAACGAATATGAAGAAAAAAGGTCTTATCTATATGAAGATGATCTTACTTATGATGAGCTAGTAGAGGAAGAGCCCGCGGACGAAGATGTTGAGTATTATGAAGAAGACTATGATGAAGACGATTACGGTAGTGAGTATGAAACGGTTGTAAAAGGCAATTATAGGTTTAATTTTGGGGCAGAGGAAGATGATTTTATCTGGAAAGACGCGAACTATTTATTGCAGCCGGGAAGCTGGAGATATCTTTATGGAGAAAAACGGCATAATACTTATGACTTGGCTGTATTTAACCAATTAAAGATAGCGATTGACGCTCCGGTAACTGAAAAATTTTCTTTTTATACAAAAGTAGTTATTGATCCATGGTCTTTTGTCGGGAAAACGCAAAAAATCAGTTTAGCGAGCTGGTATGGCACAACAAATGCGGATGATCCGGTAGAAATACAGCTGAAATACTGGTCTAATTCCGGGCGTACTTATCCTGAAATAGTGCGTTCGGAAAAAGGAGATTCATTCGCTTTGCCGGAAATAAAGGCTGTGGATGGCAGTACAAGCAAAACAAATAATGTATTAGGCTCCTGGGGCTCGTGGACGCACAGGGTGGATATCCCGCAACTAAAGCTAGATACTGAATTCAAGCCGCTGCGGGCTTTGTGGTTTGACTATAAGGAAGATGAATACCGGGCGATATTGTTTTTATACGCGCAGGATAATATAGCAATGTATACCGATGATCCTTTATGGCTTGTGAATAATCATATTGTCTGGGAACCCAGCCCTTGGCTTAATTCTTGGAAAGCGGGAAAACTTTATACTTCGAGCGGTTGGGAGAATGGCAGCTGGCAGCGGGATTTGTTCCTGGCGGACAGCGAAAGGAACTGGCTTACATGCTTACATTACTACGGGCTTTTCGGATTGAAGGTGAAGTTGCCGGCCTTTATAATGATTTTATGGTAGCTGCGCCGATAGATCCTTGGCAGGATTATGATACAATGAACAATATCCCTTTTGCCTGGCGGACGAAAAAAGAGGTAACAGATAGATGGATGCTTGGCACAGTATATGCCAGCCGTTTGGGATTTAACGAGGCCAGTGCCGATGCTTTTGATTATGCTTTTCGGGTAGATACATCGGTTGAGTTTAATGAATATCATACGATTAAACTTGAAAGCGCGGTTTCTGAAACAGGGCATAATCTTAATAACCAGAATTTTAAGACGCGCAGTGACGATAGCGCTTATAGGGTGGTTATTGCAAGTGATATGGATCCTTTTGATCTCAAAGTTAATTCAAATATTGCGTATACTTATATGGGAAGTGATTTTTACAGCCCCTTAAGCAATTATTCTTATACCCGAGATGATATTTCCTGGGGCAGGCATATATCTTTTTATTCGCGCAGCCAGGAAGAGGAGAATTACCGCGTTGGAAATAGTATTGACGCGAACAGGAAAGTTTCTGCTGTTGATATTAACTTAGGAGAGTTCGAAGGAATTAATACCTATTTTAATATTAGGAATGTAAACAGGGCTACTGACGATAAATTTATTGAAAATATTGTGCGTAATGAAACACGATACCAGGTAAGCGATAATCTTTTGACAAAGTTTTTGTTTTTATTCCATAACCGGGAAAAAACAGATTTTGGAGTAAGCCAGGACACAGCTTCTTTTTCCGCGGCTTTTATTTACGATTTTACTGATTGGGTTACTTTGCAGCAGATGGTTGAGCGTACTAATGAGTATCCGGGGTTTCCGGATGGATTATATGACTGGCTTACAATGAATCCAAATCCTCCGTATCCGTATTTTAACATCGCACAGACGCGGGTAGTTATGGTTCCCGCGGACTGGATTGAACTTGCCATGACTCATACATATAATGAATTTAAATACGCGGCAACGTTAGATGATTTTATGAACCACAGCGGGATTGAATTCACTTACTGGTTAAATGATTATTTCAGCTTGATGGGGGTGTACCGTTATACTAAAGTAGCGGATTTCCTTAGTTCAGGAAAAGTTCTCGGCCATCATAATATGTATTTTGATTTAATTTATAACGCAACTGACGATTCCAGCCTAAAATTACAATTTGGCGCTCTTGGCAATTATATTGAAGGGCTTGGCTGGCAGAGTTCTGTTTTGGATACGCAGCATATAGTGCGTTTTCTATACGAAGGAGAATTTTAATGCGAGAGAACTGCCGCAGATTAATCTTGCAGTCAGTCCTGTATAGCGGTGTGCTCTATGAACGGAAAAAAGAAAAAGGTACGGCAAGGGGATTCACATTAATTGAGCTTTTGGTGACAATGGGTATCCTTGCTTTGCTGGTAGTTATATTGAACAGCGTATTTACGGTTTCTTTGCGCGGCTGGCGCAAATCGGATAATCTTATGTGCGCGGCAGCTACGGCCAGAATAGTGTTAGAAAGAATGTCCAGGGAGATTTCCTCGGCAATAGTAAAATCATCGGACAGTTTTTATTATTGCGTTGGTTTTGACGCTACTTCGCCAAGCGGATGGAAAACAGATAGTATCGGTGACGAATTTTTTTTTATTGCCAAGCTTAAGCCGGATAATAGTGACGGATCAGATCTGTGCGAAGCAGGGTATTGGCTTGACGGACGGGCAACTGCTGAATCAAGAGATGATGTTTTAAGAAGGTTTTATGTTACTAATAGCAGTGGGACCGTAAGTTTTGACTATAATTTTTCAACTCCGGCAGGTAAGTCTAATAGTGATGAATTTTCGGAAAGCATAACCGGCTTGCGGTTTGATTTTTATGATAAGAACAATAATGTTTTTTCTTCCTGGGATTCCCGCGTTAAAGCCGGGCCTCCGGCAAAAATCAAAATAACAATTACCGTTGAAGAAGGAAAAGGTTCAGCAGTTTCCAATCCTGATTTTATCAGTAAGGATTTCAGCACTTTTATTTCGTTCCCGCAATAAAATTAAAAAATTAATAGTATCTATAACTCGGTTTAAATTAATTGGTTATGAGAAATAACGTAATATGCTTTTTCCTTGCGACAATCAATTCTGTTTACGTTGACAATTTAAGCTGGTTCTGATATATTATAGTTATCTTATTCGGTAATCTAACCAGCTATGATTTCATGAAGTTGCGGAAAAGAATGTTGTAATTTTAAACAATTCCGGTTGGCTTTAGCAATAGCCGATTAAAAAGATAATCAAATAGACTATGAATGGTGTTTTAAAGCGGTAAAATCCTATGTATCCCTGCCTTAATTTTTGAGCTGTTTCGATTTCTATAACGGGACTTAATGTTGCTTTTTTGAATTTTTATGGTAAATAAAATGCAGTTACATAGTAGTATTTTTAGCTTAATCGCGTTTGCTTTATGTTATGTATTTATTCCGGTTTTTGGAAAGGTTGCCTGGAAATACGGGTTAGTTACAAATATTACTGCCCATAAGATTGACAAAAGACAGATACCGTTTTTGGGCGGAATCGCAATGTTTTCAGTGGTTTTTCTGCTTCTAATTTGGGCTTATCAATTTTTCCCGCATTTTGAGGATAAAAACCAAGTTTTATTTTTCTTGCTTTCGGCAGGCTGTATTGTGCTTTTCGGTTTAATCGATGATGTGAAAGAACTTTCTCCTTGGGCAAAACTTACAGGACAATTTATTGCTGGAGGGCTTGCCGTAATTTTAGTGACTAATACACAGGTCATTTATTTTAACGGTTTTGTTAATGCCGGAATGAGTGTATTTTGGATAATAATTGTTGCTAATGCATTTAATTTACTTGATATAATGGACGGGTTATCAGGAAGTATTGCCTTGGTCAATAGCCTGACTTTTTTTATTTTTGGCTGTTTGACGGGTAATTGCTTTGTGATTTTGGTCAGCGTTATTTTAGCCGGAGTATTAATCGCTTTCTTACGTTATAATTTGCCTTCTGCAAAGGTATTTATGGGAGATGCAGGAAGCCAGTTTTTGGGTTTTTCTCAAGCAGTATTGGCGGTTTCGTTAAGTTATGCTTCAAAAGGAAGTGAAGTTGGGTTAGTTATTCCGCTGGTTATTCTTTCTATTCCTCTTTTCGATATGTTTTTTGTGATTTTGATGCGCTTAAAGCAGAAAAAATCAGTATTACAAAAAAGCAATGACCATTTTGTGTTTAGGATGCTTCAAGACGGCATGTCTAAAGGCGTAATTCTTACTGTAATGGTTTTACTTACGATTATTACCAATATAGCGGCATTGCTTATTTATTGCGTCAGTAATAAATCCGGGATAATAATATTTGCTGTGCTTATGGTTGCGTTATTTTTATACGGCAGCAGACTAAGTAAGGTTGAAATAAACTCATGAATAAAAAAGTGATAATTCTCGGAGCGGGCTTGGCTGGATTGAGCGCAGCATACCATAATAGCAATGGCGCGTGTGTGTATGAACAAAACCAAGAGATAGGAGGCCTTGCCAGAAGTTCCCGGATTAATGGTTTTATTTTTGACTATGATGGGCATTTATTGCATTTTAAAACGAGTTATGTTAAAAAGCTTATCAATAAGCTGATCCCGGGATTGCTGCTTAAACATAAGCGTGATGCCTGGATTTTCTCGCACGAGGTGTATACTAGGTATCCTTTCCAAGCGAATACTTTCGGGCTGCCAGCGCAAATAGTTAAAGAGTGTATCATGGGCATGGCTAATACTGAAACCGGCGCAGATTCTGATAACGGCGCGATGGATTTAAAAAGCTGGATGATTAAAAATTTCGGGACAGGAATTACAAAGCATTTTCTTTATCCTTATAATCATAAATTTTGGACACTCCCTCCGGAAGAACTTATCTCTGATTGGACAAAGGGTTATGTGCCTACAGTTAAGTTCAAAGATGTTTTAGACGGAGCGTTTACCTTGAAGACAAAGCCTTTAGGGTACAATAGTGAGTTTTGGTATCCGAGACAGGGAGGGATTGAGCAGGTTCCGCAGGCTTTTGCGCGCAGGATAAAAAACATAAAAACTAACTGTAAACTTAAAGCGGTTGATATAAACAAGAAAAGGCTTTATTTTGAAAATGGAGAAACCGATGATTATGATTGTCTTGTCAGCACGATTGCACTGGTTGAATTAAAAAGAATGATCATATCTAGTTTGCCGGCAATAATAAAAGAAGCATTTTCGCGTTTGAAGTTCATTTCAATTTATAATTTAAATCTCGGTATAAACAGGGATGCTGTTTCAAAGCGGCACTGGATTTATTTCCCGGAAAATAAATTCTGTTTTTTTCGTGTCGGATTTCCGATGAATTTTTCAGAAGATGCCGCCCCTCAGGGGAAAAGTTCGATGTATATCGAGATTTCATACTCAGAGTTTGCTTCTTTGAAAAAAGAGAATATTGAAAAGAAGATAATCCAGGATCTTAAAATGGCGGGGTTACTGCATAAAGACGACAAGATTATCGCCCGGCACCTTAATAACATTAAATACGGATATGTTATTTATGATAAAAATTATCATGAAAGTATTTCATTGATTAATAATTTCTTTGAAGAAAATAATATTTTTTTGTGCGGGCGGTTCGGGCGTTGGAAATATATGTCAATGGAAGATGCTATTCTTGACGGAAAACTTGTAAGCGATAAGATAGGTTTATTATGAACTTTAGATTTATAAATGAAATGTACAAATATCAGCAACTGATCATATGCCTTGCGCTAAAAGAAATAAAAATTAGGTATAAATCAGCTTTACTTGGCTGGTTCTGGTCAGTATTGAATCCATTATTATTGATGAGCATATTTTATTTTATTTTTACCTTTATTTTCAGGATGGATATCGAAAAATTTCCACTTTTCTTGCTTTGCGCGCTTTTACCGTGGTTTTTTTTCAGTTTCTCAATCGGGAATGCTACCACTGCTATTGTTGATAATGCCAGTTTGATAAAAAAAACATATTTCCCTTATGAGGTTATCCCGCTTTCTATAGTTTTGGCGAATCTTCTGAATTTTCTGATATCGCTGGTGCTGTTATTTGGTTTTTTGATTTGTTTTAATGTTTACCCCGCTGGGAGCTGGATATGGCTGCCGGTGATTGTGGTATTGCAGTCAATATTTGTTTTAGGGGCTTGTCTTGGATTTTCCGCGCTGCATGCTGTATTTAGAGATGTAAGATACGGAGTGGACCTGCTTATGCTTGTCTGGTTTTACGCTACTCCGATCTTTTACCCTTTAAGTTATGTGCCGGAGAACTTCAGGGGGCTATTTTATTTTAACCCATTGAGTGTATTTATATCGCTTTACCGGGATATTTTATTGTATCAGAAATATCCGGATACCGCATTAATCTGCGCCGCGTTTCTTGCGAGCGGTGTTTCTTACATGCTTGGTATTTTTGTTTTTATGCGCTATAAAAAAGTATTTGCGGATGTGACATGAGGAGTGTTATGAGTAACCAGTAACCAGTAACCAGTAACCAGAAACCATCGATAATTTGCACCAGCAAATGCTCGAGATGGCCCCTAGGTAATTTGCTTTGAGTAAATTACCTAGCTGGAGTACTCGCAAGGGTGAGTCCCCCCTAAGGGGAAACCAGATATGAAAGAGTAAGCTTGTAGTTTGCGCAAAAAATATGAATGACAAGCATAAGCGCATAAGTAAAATCAGGTAACCTTTAGTAATAATTGGTAACTGTTAGTAACCGTATTAAAATCATGAGCGAAGAAATAATCCAGCTAAGCGGTATAGGAAAAAAATATACAATAAATTTTGGCAAACGGTTGTTGATTACCGGTTTAAGTGGTTTTTTTAAAAACAACCGGCGAATAAATGAAGTTTGGGCGTTAAGGGGGATAGGCCTATCTATTAAAAAAGGTGAATGTGTCGGGATCATCGGCGAGAATGCTTCAGGGAAAACAACGCTTCTAAGGATAATCAGCGGGATTACTGCTCCTGTTGAAGGAACAAGCAGAGTAAAAGGCAAGGTTGCCGGCTTTTTAGATTTAAGCGCGGGATTTCATCCAGAGCTTACCGGAAGGGAAAATATCTATCTTAATGGCGCGCTATACGGTATGGGGAGAAGAGAAATAGAAACTGCTTTTGATAAGATTGTCGAATTTTCCGGGATTTCGGAGTTTATTGACGCTCAGGTCAAAACTTACTCTCAAGGGATGCTGGTGCGTCTTGGGTTTTCTGTGGCAGTGCATACTGACCCGGATATTTTTCTTATTGATGACAGTTTAGCTGTTGGAGATGAGGAGTTTCAAAGAAAATGCTTTAGCAAAATAATGCAATTGAAAGAAGAAGGAAAAACAATAATCATTGTTTCACACGATCTTGATTCTATCAGCAGGATATGCCAGAGGGGAGTGCTTTTAAAGCAGGGCAATGTTATTAAAGACGGGCTGATCCACAAAGTTGTTAAACGTTATATAGATGCTGTCGGAGATAAATCTGCTATAGCTTGTATCGATAAGGGGAATTTAAGCGTTATCTTTAACAACGGAAAAATAGTATTACTTTGGGATGGGAAGCCTTTAACTAAAAATTTTGGCGGTTATGTAAGTTTTGAGTTATCAGATAACTGGATGATGTCATGGCAGGCACAGTGGATGGTCGTTGAAAGGCAAAGTGATTTTTGGAAAGCAGAAGGGGTGTTTGCGAAAAATAATATAAGAATTCTGCTAGAATGCGAGGTTAATGACGAATCGTTATTGAAGTTGCGTGTTCATGTTGAATTTTTGCGGGAGATCCCGATAAAAAAAGCAGTGCTTGGGTTCATGTTTAATGAAAAATACAATAGATACCTGCATGAGGATAAGATTGAAACGATACATGAAAATGAAAAGATGCAGCCGGGTTGGCAGGATATATTCAGGACAGATGAGCGCAATCCTGTTCTGGCTTTTATCCCGGATGATGAGATGCCTGGTATAATGGCTGACTTTGAGCATGATATATACCCGGCATTTGGATTGATCCAGGTTACGGACAAGCAATTAGATGCGCGGGTTATGCAAATGCAGATGGTTATTGATAAGAATTGTTATGCTGAAAATAAGCCTGAATTAGTTTTTTCTTGTGCGGCCAGGATTGCGTTCCTGAATAAAGAACAGGCCTATGTTTTAGCAAAGAAAAAGCAAACGGATGCGGCTATAAAAAATGAGGCTCTAAGTTTAAGGGTAGAGAGTAAAGGAATGCGCTTATTCTATGATGATATTGAATTGACGAAATATAAAAATCTGTTATTTGGTTTTTTTTCCGGCAGCAAGTATTTTGATATTTTTAGCGGTAGGTGGCTTTTGCAAAAACAGGCAGCAAATTCTTTGATTGTATATGCTGATTTCAGGGAATTAAAGATAAGATTAAAGCTTTCTCTTGTTTTAGATAAAGATTTACTTGATTGGGATATTTGCGCAGAAGGAGCTGATGAGCCGGTTTTTGATTGTTTATCGCTGCAGGCTTTTTTGACGGAAAAAATGGATAGATTTTTTAATCTTGGCGGCGAATGCGGATTCCCCTTATTTTGCGAGCATAATGAATCCGTAAAATTGCCTGGACCTGATACCGGGTTTATTGGCGTATGCTCAAAGGAGCCTATGGTGCCGGCAGTGGTTTTTGGAAGTAATGATTGCAAATTATTACATTTGGAAAATTGCGGTTTTGATGTTAATGCAAGGATGATAAGCCTTAAGGCAGCTGGACTAAAAACAGCAAGGGGGAATATTAGAATTTTTACAAAAGCTGAAGAAAAAAACAATTTTATTTTAGAAAAACAAAAACAAAATAAAATTGATATGAGTTTATCCGCGGATAAATTAGCTGTTGAATTTATGCAGGGAAAGATAGTTATTCTTAAGAATGATATCGAAATTACTGCTGACGAAGGGTTTTGCAGCGGTATTTATATGGATGGCAGATGGCATGAATCTAAACATTTGGCTAAAAAATTTTTCAAAGAAGGAAATACTTTAAAGGTATTTATAAAAAGGCAGATACCGCAAATTAATGAATTATGGAATATTACCTTAGATGACGGTGCGATCAATTGGTCGGTAGTATTTGAATTTTCGGCTTCATTAGCTGATTTTAGCTGTAAAGTGGGAATAATATTAAAATCAAATTTTAGATATTGGACGCACTCTTTTAGTGATGGCGAGTTTTTTGGGTTGCCCGGCAATAATCAAGTGATAGATCTTAATGACGTTAATAATACTTTGCTTGGCGCCAGGACATTGGGAAAAGAATGGCCTGTGCTTTTTTTTGAAAGGATTAAAGGTTTAAACCATGAGGGCGTGATAATAGAAGAGAGCCAGGATATGCGCTGCTTTCAGTTTAAATTCAAAGGTGAAAAACAAATAAATGACGATAAAAAACATGAGGTTTTTTTTGGGAAGATCATGTTAGAGGATCAGTCCCGGTGGGATGAAAATATATCCAGATATCGTTTAAATAATTTTTCTTTGATTTTGAATGATAAAATGCAATTGCTTGCCGAACCGGGGAAAATAAAGCTTTTGGCTGTAAAAAGGGAAGTGACAAGAAAAGACGGGTTAAGGATATCGTTGATTACTGATAATGGAACGGTTGATTCGTATTGTGCTTCTTGGCAGTTAGAAAAGGTTAGGCATGATCTGATCATATCCAGGCTGAATTGGGATGATATTGGGCTTGCGCAGTATTGGTATTTGGAGTCTAAAGACAATGCGGTTGAATGGACGGTAATCCTGGATTTAAAACAGCGCCTTAAATTAAAAGAGTTGTTTATGAATATGTTTGTTGATTTTTCTTTTAATAACTGGGCTACTTCTAAACATAGCGGAAAGATTGATTTTAAAAATAAAAATTCGCAATCAGTCGCTATTTTTGATAATCGCAGCGATTTTGTCGCTTTATTCATGGATAATATATCTTCTGCTTATCCGGCTTTAATATTTAATCCGCTTGTTGATATGCGGGAGTGGGTATTAAATATATACCGATATCATATGGAACAAATTATTGCTTGCGGAGTATACCGCATTTTTGGGCCTGACGGTAAATATTTTGCGGCGGGAGAGCATGAGATTTTTAAAGGGCGTATCTTATTGTCAGGAAAAAATGAGGAGCTGACAGAGTCTGTACAGCTTTTACGCAGGCATGAGGTGGATGAAATTTTCTGTGAAAGGCTTAAATTAGAAATTTCCAAAGCCGGGATCGACCTGTTTTGGGAAGATAAACAATTGACTAAAACGCTTGGATTTTACACCGCTTTTTATAAAGACGGGGTGTGGATAGATTCGTCCTTGGGATGCTGGCAGGCAAAAATCATGTCCGAAGAAGCGTATATATCGCTGCTCTGGAATAAGCTGCAGGTATCACAATCCTGGAAGCTGAAAATAATAAATGAACATGAAATTTCCTGGCAGATAGATACACAGGTTCAAGACAAGGATGTTACTTCTTTAACTGCCGCGCTGATGCTTGCGGATACTTACGACAGGTATCAAACGGTAAATAGTATTCATGGGGAATTCCCTTTAAATTTTCAGCAGAATAACTGGAGCCAAGTGGCTGCGTTTGATGTGCCGGCACGCGTTTTTACCGAAAATCAGAATTATCCGGAAATAATTTTTCAGGCAAAGGCAGATAAGGGGCAGGATTATATTAATGTGATCGAGAATTCTGATATCTTGCATTCAGCACGTGTTTTAAAATGCGAGGCTAAAGTTTCGCCAAATAAAAGTACTTTATTATCCCGGATTATTATTGAAATAAAGATTATTGTGAAGGAGAGAATTGATGGAAGATAATCAGCGTCCAAGTTTTAACCCCAGCCTAAAGGTTGTGCCTGTTCCGACATTTTGCTGTTTCACTTTGTGCGATACTTGTATCTTGCGTTGTAAGATGTGTTATAAGTGGCAGCCTGATCTTTATATAAAGGCGCAAAGAAAACAAATGGAATTATCGGATTGGAAAAAATGCGCGGTGTCTTTAAGAAAAATTGCTCCGGATAATTTTGTTATAAATTTCGGAGGAGGGGAAGTTACTACTGTGCCATGGCTGTTTGAAATAGTCTCTTTTTGCAGGGATTTAGGGTTTAAAACGAATATCGCGACTAACGGTTTCCTTATCGATAGTAATATGGCTAAACAGATGAACATATCCGGATTGGATTATATTAATATTTCCCTGGATAGCATTAAAGAGGAAACTCATGATATGCTTCGCGGAGTAAAGGGGGCATATAATAACGCGCACAAAGCAATTGATCTTGTGCATGAACATTCTCCGAATACGCAAATAAGCCTTTGTTCGATAATGATGGAACTGACGCTTGATGGAATGGTTGAATTGGTAAACTGGGCACAAGGCAATAATAAAGTTGCGATGATATATCTGATGGCTTTGATGCAGCCCAATAATACCCAGATCCAATCGGATTGGTATAAAGACAAATTCAGTGCTTTATGGCCGAAAGATTTAGTGAAAACATCAGTAATACTCGATGAACTTATTGAGCTTAAGAGGAAAGGTTATAAGATTTCTAATAAAGTAGAACATTTGCAGGCGTATAAAACATATTTTATGGCTCCGGATAAATATGTTAAAAAAAGCACTTGCAATATAGACCGCGCTGTCCATATAAGCTCGGTTGGGGATGTTTTTATGTGTTACCGGTATCATTGTCTTGGAGATGTCAGAGAAAGGGATTTAGCGGATACTTGGGAGAGCAGTTTTGCTAAAGCCGTACGCGAAAATATCAGTAATTGCCGGGAAAACTGCCATTTTTTACTGAATTGTAATTTTGATGATTAGGAAATGATATGGAAAAATCTTTAAACTTCAAAAACAATGGAGCAGTGCCTACTTATTGCTGTATAGCGCTTTTGGAAAGTTGTTTTATGAAATGTAAGATGTGCTATAAGTGGAAAGATGATGTTTCTTGCCGAAGCCCGAAAGAACCTTCATTGAATCAGTGGCAGCAGTTTATCCGGGATTTAGGGGATTTATGCAGGCAAAGGCCGCAGTTAAATTTTGCCGGCGGAGAACCTTTGGCTAAGGAGGAGACTTTACCGCTGATTGCTTATGCGGCAAAACTTGGTTTTGATACATTGCTGGCTAGTAATGCTTACTTAATTAATGAAGAAAAGGCAAAAGCAATAGCGGACTCCGGGTTAAGCTGTATTTCCATATCATTAGACAGTGTTAATTCATATACGCATGATTTTCTTCGCGGAACAACCGGAAGTTTCGACCGAGTTATTAAGGCGATTGAATTATTAAGTCGGTTTTCAAAAAAAATAAGGATTAATTTATGTACAGTGATCTCGGCGGTTAATCTTGGAGGGCTGACAGAGCTGGTGGAGTGGGCGGCTAAAGATGAAAGGATTGAGGGGATAGGTTTTCAGGCAATTACGCAGCCGTTTAGTACCCCGGAAGATGAGAACTGGCATAAAAATCCGCAATTTAGTTTCCTTTGGCCGGATGATATAACATTAGTTGATGATGCGATGGCGGCACTGATTATGCTGAAAGAAAAATTTCCCAAAAATCAGCATTTGCAGATTTACAATCCGGTAAGCCAGTTTAAAATGTATGCGCGTTATTTTAAAAACCCGCGGCAATTTATTAAAAAACAGCAATGCCACCTGGACGAATGTGCGGTTAATATAACTCCGGAAGGGGATATCCATATTTGTTTTTACAAGTCTGCGTTAGGAAATATTAAAGAATCCAGGATCCCGGATTTCTGGTTTTCCGATAAGGCGCAGGCAGTACGTCAGGAGATTAAAAATTGCCGGAGGAATTGTCAGGCGCTGGTGAATTGTAATTTTGATGAAGACGAAGAATATGTTGAGTAAAATTTTTAGAAAGTTTGGAATTAAAAATAAAGATGCGGCATTGATGAAGGATTCTTTCTCTCCGAAGCGGGCATTTTCGGATAACAGCATAAAACCGGAATTTGGCTGCCTGGGGATTACGGACCAATGTATGCTGCGCTGTAAAATGTGTTATAAATGGAAGCCGGATATTTTAATTAATGAAAAAGATTTGAATTGTTTTCCGACTGTTGAGCAGTACAGTAGGTTTCTTACTGGGCTTCGCGAGCTTGTTGATAATGAATTTGTGCTTAATTTTGGCGGAGGCGAGGCGCTTTTATTTAAGGATATTTATGATGTAATTAAGATTGCGTCTAAGTACGGGTTAAGAACGAACATAAATTCAAATGGGTATTTAATTGATGAAAATGTTGCGCTTCGTTTAGGCCAGTCCGGGATGCAGAATATTAAATTATCGCTGGACAGCCTGCAAAGTGAGGTCCATGATCATATGCGCGGAGTTAAAGGCGTCTATGAGCGGGTTATACGGGCAATTGATAACCTTCATAGGTTTGCTCCGGCAATGAGAATTTCGCTGATCAGTGTTATTTACGAACAAACATACCGCGATTTTATACCGCTGATGGAATGGATAAACAAAAATGAAAAAATTGAGCATGTACTGGTGATGGTGGCAATGCAGCCTAATAATACTCCAGAGGAGGAGCGCTGGTGGGAAGGTGAACATGGGTTTTTATGGCCGAAAGATAAAGAAGCAGCCGGTGAATTGGTTGATAGCTTGATACAAATGAAAGAAAGCGGTTATAAAATAAACAATTCTGTTGCCCAGTTAAGAGCGGTAAAAAAATATATTTTAAATCCGGAGAAGTTTGTAAAAAAAACTATGTGCAATATGTATAAGGCTGTGCATGTCAGTTCTCTTGGCCAGATATTCTTATGTTTTAATTACGGCATCCTTGGCGATATCAGGCGCAAAGATGATATAAAAGAAGTTTGGAATTCTTTACAAGCTCAGCAGGTTAGGGAAAAAATAAAAAACTGCAAGAAAAATTGCCATTTTTTGATCAATTGTTTTTTTGAGGAGGATTAAAACGGAGAATGAGCTGTCTAGATATTGAAAATAAAATTAAAGCCTTGGATTATTGTGATTTTGGGATTGCTTTTAATTGCAACTACAGATGTAAGATGTGCCATTTCTGGGAGGAATATAACTTAAATAAAGATAATGTATTGCCTATATCCAAATGGAAAGAATTGCTTGAGCAGCTTATGTTGATACCAAGGAATGAGAGTTTTATGATTAATATTTCCGGCCCCGGGGAAACTTTTCTGCGTAAAGAAATATTCGAGTTTATACGCTATGGCAGGAAGTTGAATTTCAAGATGCAAATTATTTCTAACGGCTCTCTGATCGATGAGCGGCTTGCGCAGGAAATCTCCGATGCCGGTCTTGAGCTTATTTGTTTTTCGCTGGATAGTTTAAATAAAAAAAGTCATGACTTCTTAAGGGGCGCTGACGGAGCCCGAGATAAGGTCTTAAGAGCAATTGAAAACATGAAGACATTCTCCGGCAGTACTAAGATGGGAATCAACACCGTGATCAATAAGGTTAATTTGAACGATATCGTTGAGCTGGCGCAATGGGTTGAAGATAATAGAAGCGTTTCGCATATTCATTTTCAGGCTTTGCATCAGCCGTTCACATTTTTTGATTCTCCTGACGAGGAGTGGTTTAAACAGGATAAGTTCCAATTTCTCTGGCCTACGGATACAAAAACCATAAATGAAGTATTTGAAGCGCTGATTGAGTTTAAAAGAAAAGGGTATAAAATCGTTAACTCGGAAAAGCATTTGGATGCTTTGCGCGCGTATTTTCTCAATCCGTTGCAGTTTATCAGGAATAACCGCTGTAATCTTGGGAAAGCCAATGTGCTCATAATTGATGCGCCGGGGAATGTGTCTATTTGTCATTTAACCGGGATTATCGGTAATATTCAAGATGGCCGGAGTTTAAAAGAAATTTTATCTTCGCCGCAGGCAAATGCGCATGTAAAAAAGATAAATGAGTGCAAACGCAATTGCCATTTGGTAGTTAGTTGTTATTTCGAAGAAGAGTAGGAGTAACATTAAAAGGGGATTAACAGATGCAAACATTACAAAAGGTGTTTTTAAAATTTATCGGATATCGCATGAGAAATAAAACCGCAAGCATATATGCTTGCGGCCGTCATTTGAATATTTTGCATGAAAAAACAAAGCTGACTAATGATATATGTTTGCATTCATCGGTTTTGATTGGAGGGCATTGGCATAACTCGTCTGAAGGGCTATGGCAAGTTAATGAAACACAGGATGTGTTATCAATAACCATTGATTGGAAAAAAATACCTCTGCGCCAGATCTGGCAAATTAGAAGGATAGAAAACGGATTTAACTGGCTTGTTTATTCGGACGTTAAAGCGCCGCTGAAAATAGAAAAGATAATCGGCGGGATCATGCTTGCTCCGGAATATGAGGAGTGGTTTAATACCGTAGAACAAGGCAGATTCCCGCAATTTAATGAATCGTGGGAGAGTATTTTTTTGCAGGATACTAAAAGTAAAATTATAGGGGTAAAAGCCAATGGGATACTGCCGGCGCTTATTGTAGAGAATTTGCAGCATGGAGAGATATTACTGCAAAATGCTCCGCAGAGCTGCTTAAGCAGGGCTTTACGCGTTGAACTTAAAACACATAATGAGTTATTTGCAGCTAATCGATATAAATCTTTTAACTTGAATTTATACCTGATTTTCGGAGCAAAGAAATGCGAAAATTTTGTTAAGCAGAAAAGCAATCAGCTGCTTAAGTCAAAAGAGCTTGGCGAAGGCAGTTTGCGGCTTAAATTATCCGATTCTTCCGTGCATCTTTTTTGGAATGATCTGCAGCTAAGCGTAAATCAGGGGCTGCATTCAGCATTGTTGGTCAATAACGAATGGTTTGACTCAAGTAAATGCGATTGGAAAATTGAAAGAATTAATGATCAATGCATTTATATTGATATTGACTGGAGGCCTCTGCCCGTGAAGCAATCATGGCAGTTAAATATTATCGATGAAAATTCTTTCTCCTGGAAAGTAAAAACGTATTTTAAATAGGGGAAAACTGATTTAATTAAAATGCGCTCGCTTGGACTGATTCTAAATCCGCAATATGATAGATGGTTCGGCGGGTACGAATCCGGATTTTTCCCGGCGGAGTTTAGCGGCTGGCGTGAGATGATAGAAGATAAGGAAAACGGCTCGGCTGTAGGAGTTGTCGGTAATGAAAACCTTCCGGCAGTATTTTTTAAAAATACCGCTGATAATCAGTCAGTGCTTATTGTTCAGAACTCGGATGAAAAGTCAAAAGCCCGGTTTATACAGTCGGTGCTTACAAATGGAGGAGATATTTCGGGAAAATCTAATAATGAGGCGGATTTTTCCATAGAAATCAGCATTGTTGAGGACAATAGCCGAGTTGCGCAATATCTGGCAAAAAGGATAGACGAAGAAATTATCAAGAATGGGATTAGTAAGGGAAGTTTGAAATTAATAGCAGACTCCGGGAAAATGCGCACTTTCTGGCAGGGCAGGGAGATAACTGCGGATATCGGTTTGCATACGGCAATATGTTCAAGCGGGTATTGGTATGATTCCGGGAAAATGAAGTGGCAATTGGATAAAGTATCGACGGACAAGCTGCTGATAAAGGTTGATTTTAATCCATTCCCGGCTATACAGACCTGGGAATTATTTCTTGAAGACGAAAAAACTATTTATTGGAATGTTACGATGGAAATTTCAAAGCAGGTAGAGATAAGCGAACGCAAAGCAGGGATTATCCTAAATGGCGAGTATAAAGAGTGGTTTAATTCTTTCGAGCAGGGGGAGTTTCCTGAACGCTTTACTTTTTGGCATGACATAATCCGCAATCGGGATGGAGAGACTTTCGGGGTTTATCCCGAAAGCGGGCTGCCTGGCGTTATGTTTAGCATAGATGATAATCACTTATCGCTAATCCAGAATACGGATGAAAATATTAAAGGGCGTGTTTTTCAAGGGCAGGTAGTGGAAATTGAGCAGACAAAGAAATATTTACCGCAAAAGTCGCTGGATTATTTTAAAGGGAAAATAAGGCTTGTTGCTGATAAAAAGGAGATAATAGAGCATAAAAAAATTGCGCAGCCGCTTTCTTATAGGACAGAGTCAATCTATTTGTATGGAGATTCGAAGGTCTTGCATAACCGTATTGCCAGGTGCGATGAATTCGATGCTAAAATTAAAAAAATCAAAGATTTTATTGATCAGGGCATGCCTGTGTCTGTAGTTGTAGGCATTAGCCGTTATAACTTTTTTAAAATTCATGAGATTCTGCAGTTTTTGGCAAATCATCTGGGTAAAAATGCTGATTTTCGTTCATTTAAGTTATCGGTTTTTCCGCTTAATAAATTACGCAGGAATTTCATTGAGTATCTGGAAGAGCTGAAAAAAATTGCCAAAAATATCCTTGGCGTGGAATTTGCTTTAGTTGATGAGGAGTTGTTTAATATTATTATTTCGATTGGTTCTCAAGCAGACCAGGGTAATGAACGCCAGCTGTTAAGGCTTTTGGGAATAATCTCTGAACATGCTTTTATCGGGCCTCAAATCGTCGTTATTGATCCTTACCATAGATGTAATGCCAATTGTATACACTGCTGGGTGCATACGCCCGGGGTGCATCATTCTAAAGAATATTATGATACAAAGCTTGATTTGAAAAAATTTAAAAGCATCGCGGATGATTTAGCAGAACTAATGACTGATCTGATTATTTTCCAGGGCGACGGAGAACCATTGATGAATGATGAATTTTTTGACATGGTTCGTTATGCCAGAGGAAAAGGGATTAAAGCATCTTTCTTCACAAACGGTATTTTGCTTAATAAAGATATCGCTAAAGAAGTTATTGAGATGGGAGTTGATGAAATCTTTTGCAGTTTGCCGGCAGGTACTGCTGATACGTTTGCTAAAATAAATACAAAACAAAAACCTGAAATATTCTTGAAAGTGCTTGATAATCTAAAATATCTTTGCCAATTGAAAAAGAAAATGCCGGTGAATAAGCCGCGGCTGATTATGACACATGTCATACACAACATGAACGCGCATGAGCTGATTGAGATGGCAAAGAATGATATTGCTATAGGTGCTGATATAATGAGGTTTTACCTTATCAGGCTTGATGAGAATATTGAATTTTTAAGATTAAACGCGGAAAACGTTAAAGATGTGAAGCGTTCTTTGCCGCAAATAAAAGAGATGGCCAAGGGCAAAAGCATTCAACTGCTGGATACAACGGAATTTCAGCTTAGTAATTTTGAGGAAAATACCGGCGCGTGGTCAAAGGATGTCTTCCTGAATAATGGCTGCACCTTGGGCTGGAATTTTTCTTTAATTCCCGCTTCCGGAGAGGTGAGTTTCTGCTGTCATTTACGTACAGTTGGTTATCTTGAAAAAATGTCATTTAAGCAGATTTGGGATTCTCAAGAGTACAGGCAGTTCCGTTATCAGGCAAAATTTTTGAAGAAAAATGCCAAGACTAAATTCTTAAATGGGACAACGATGTTTGACGATTACTGCCAGCATTGCGATACGCACCAGGTTATCCGTGATGTCTGGGATCAGTTTAAATTATACAAACTGGAAAAATTTTTCAATGAAACATAAGAACATTACTTTTTTATTCCAAGGAAGAAGGTTTTCTTTAAGCTTGGGCGGAAAACTTTGTTTGCTTGTGATAAGTATTTGTTTTGCGTTAATGATTGCTGAGCTTGCAGTACGGGTATTTGTTAAGGTTCCATTGAAGAAAGAGTATATGAGGTTTGCTAGTTTGAATTACGCTTTTATCCCTGAAGCAATGCGGGATAAAGAACTGCTTTGGCTGCCGCGCAAGTATATTAGACAGACAAAATATCAAAAAGATAATAATAGTAGGATAATTTGCATAGGGGATTCTAATACTGAAGGCCATAGCAGCCTAAGGATAGAGCAAACTTATCCTTATGCATTGGAGAAAATTTTTAAACAAGAAGGGCATAACAAAACGGTTGAAATTATAAATGCCGGTTCTTCAGGATATAGTTCTTTTCAGGGGCTGGCGTATTTACGCAAAGAAATTTATAAATATGAGCCTGATTTAGTGATTAGCTGGTTTGGAGTGCAGGATAGTTCCTGCGCCTGGTTTTATGAAGATAAAGCGCAGGATGCCTTAGAATATCCGGATGATAATAATAGTTTAATGAATTCCAGCAGGTTCTATTTATTTATAAAAAATTTTTTCTTTTTAAGTGAAACCTTAAGGAAAAAAATTCCGCGTGTTTTGCCGCAAGATTACATGGCTAATTGCCGCGAAATGCTGAAGATTTCCAAAGAAAAAGGATTTAAAATGGCATTCATTGTGCCGTTTCACTTAGATTTAAAAAAAAATAAGGTTTTTTATTATGAAGAATATAAAGAATTATTGTTGTCACTTGAAAAAGAAACAGATTGTTTGATTATAGATGTTGTCCCCTATTTGTTTGGAAAGAATATAAAAGAGTTATTTTTGGATAGTTGCCATCCTAGCGGTAAAGGCAATGATTTTATTGCCGGTATTGTATTTAACGATTTGAAACATAAACAGTTGTTTAACTGAAAATAAGCGTTGAAAAATTAAAAATTTCCGATGAGATTGAGATTTGCTTTTGGCAGGCATAAATATAGAGTCAAAAAAATAACACTGGTTTTTTTGTTTGGCACAGCTTTATTAGCAGCGTTATTTTTAAGCGAGATCTTGGTCAGGTGTTTGTTTTCTTTTCCCGAAAGGGGATTTTATTTTAAATTCCGCCATATTAAAAATTTTTATATACCGCAAAGATTACTGGATGGGGAATTATTTTGGAAGCCAAAACCTGAATTCCTAGGCTTAAAGTACGCGGAAAAAAAAGGCGATGGCGTTTTTCGGATTATTTGTATCGGAGATTCGGTAACGCAAAGTTATGATATTTCAGGCAGGCCTCAACCGCTAAAACAGACTTATCCCTATCAGTTGCAGTCTTTGCTTGAACGAATTATCGGTAAAGGCAGGGTTGAGGTTTTAAATGCCGGGATTGGAGGGTACAGTTCTCTTCAGGGACTTAGGTATTTACAGCGCAGTTTATGGAAATATAATCCGGATTTAGTGATAAGCTGGTTTGGTGTAAATGACCATAGTTTGGCTTTATTCTATCCGGATAAGGAGCAGCGGCTGTTTGTGAGTGCTGATATTAGGAAAAAAAAATTACTTGAAAACAGTGCGTTATTTCTTTTTTTGAGGAATGAATTTTTTATAAAAAAAAAGCAGCGCGTGTCACCTGCTGAATATTTTGCTAATTGCGAGCAAATGGTGTTATTGGGAAAGGAAAAAAAATTTAAAATAATTTTTATCGCGCCATTTGAATATGAAAAAAAAATAAAGCGGGCAAATTATTATGACGAGTATAAGCATGTATTGGAACTTTTGGCGGTAAAATATAATATAAGGGCCTTCGATATTTTACCGGCAGTTTGCATGTCTACGGATGCGGGCAATGTTTTTATAGATAATTGCCATTTTAATCCGGATGGCAATGCTATTGTTGCCAAGGCGATTTTTAATTTTTTGAAAGATGAGGAGTTTATACAAAGGTTAAAATAGATGAAAATTTTACTTGTTAATTTACCTTGGAAAAATGCTGATAGATGGGGAGTGCGTGCCGGATCGCGCTGGCCGCATATAAAGGACGCGACCGAAGAAAATTATCTGGCTTTTCCGTTTTATCTTGCGTATGCCGCGGCGCTATTAAGAAAAAATGGTTTTGATGCAGTGATTATTGACGCGATAGCGCAACGGCTTTCCTATGGTGATTTTTTAAAAAAAACTGAAGAACTAAAGCCTGATTTGCTGGTTGCGGAGACGTCTACAGTACCTTGCTTGAGCTTGTAAAAGCGCTTGAAAATAATAACCCGCTGGGAACAGTGCAAGGGCTTATTTACCGTAATAAATCAGATGTGGTAAAAAACTCGCCGCGTACTTTAATTGCCGATTTGGATCAATTGCCCTGGCCGCTTCGCGAAGGATTGCCGGTTAAGCGTTACAATGATGCTCCGGGGGATATTCCTATCCCTTGCGCTTCAATGTGGGCAAGCCGTGGATGCCCGTTTGGCTGTTCGTTCTGTCTTTGGCCGCAGGTAATGTACGGGGGTAATTCTTACCGCGTGCGCAGCGTAAAAAACGTAGTTGATGAAATGGAGTATCTTATAAAAGAGTTGGGATTTAAATCCGTATATTTTGATGATGATACCTGGAATATCGGTTCTGAAAGGATTATTGCTTTTTGTGATGAACTGGAGCAAAGAAAATTGAATGTGCCGTGGGCAATTATGGCAAGAGCAGAATTGATGAATGAGTATTTACTCGAAAGGATGCGCAAGGCAGGATTGTATGCGGTAAAATACGGGATTGAATCATCTTCGCAAAAGATCGTTAATGATACCGGAAAGAGGCTTAATCTTGAAAAAGCGGAGGAGATGATAAGGTATACGAAGTATCTGGGGATAAAGACTCATTTAACGTTTACTTTTGGATTGCCCGGAGAAACGCAGCAAACAATTAATGAAACAATAGAATATGCTTGCAGGCTTAATCCTACTTCAGTGCAGTTTTCTCTGGCAACGCCTTTTCCCGGGACAAGATTTTACGATGAAATGGAGAAAAAAGGATATATAGTCTCAAAAGATTTAGAAAAGCTTGATGGTAATCACAGCAGCGTGATCAGAACGCAAAGCCTTAGCGCCCGCGAACTGCAGCAAGCGAAGAAAAAAGCTTATATAACTTGGAATAGGCATTGCCGGTTTAAACGGCAAAGGCTAAAATTTCCTCAAAAAACTATAAAGGAAAAATTTGACGCTTCATTGCTGGAATACGGGTTATTTTATACAACAATGAAAATTTTGCGTTATATTTTGAGGCGTTTGCTGATTATCCCGTGGAAAATCCGCAGCTTTTTTAATGCAAATCTCTGGATTATAGAAGAAATTATAACTGCCGGGAATATTTCGATTAAGTTCGGCGAAGGGCAAGTGCGCGTATACTATAATAATATAGAAATTTCAAAAGGGATCGGGATTACGGCTTCATTTTATTACGGAGAACGTTGGTTTGATTCTTCTCGGGCTAACTGGAAGCTTGAGAAAGATTCAGAGAAAAGCATAAGAGTTAAATTGACCTGGGATGATATCCCCATACGGCAATCATGGACAATTTTGATTGGTGAAGAAGGGAAAATAAGCTGGAATAGCAAGCTTCAAGTACAAACTGCAGTACAGCTGCTTGAGTATAAGGCTGGAATCATGCTTCAGGAGCAATATACTAGATGGAAAGATGAACTTGGTGTTGGAAATTTCCCGAAAATAACTCAATGGGAAGAAATTGAATTATATAACGCTAATTCCCGCAGGCTTTTTGTTTTTAAAGAGGCTGCGGAAAGTAATAGCCAGATGCCGGAAGTCGAATTAGCGCTGAAAACAGCAAACAGGCCAAACATATATCCGCAGATACAAAATACTGATATAAAAACGAATGCTCGGATTATTCAGATGCGCAGTTTGCGAATTGAGCAGTTTGTCCCGGGAGAATATGCATATTTTGATCTGGAAATATTTTTGCATAAAAAAAACTTGATAGCGCAGAATGTATCTGCGCTTAAGAAAAGAACTCCTTTAGGAATAATTAAGGCGCAGATTGCTCAAAATGGGGCTTCTACGGTGCTGCGTAAAATTATTAAAAACCTGCATCCGGTAAAACTTTCGGATTATTATACGGATATTGTCGGAGTTATGGACGGTTCCTATGCGTATAAGGGGCCTTATTGCGTGCAAATCGATCTGACCAACGATTGTAATAACGATTGTGTCGGCTGCTGGTGTAATTCACCGCTTTTGAAAGAGCGAAAAATCAGCAAGGAGATAAAGCAGCAGGCATTACCTTTGGATGTAGTGAAAAAAACAATTGATGATTTGGCGCTAATGGGAACTAAAGAGATATATTTTGCCGGAGGCGGAGAGCCGTTTATGCATGCGCATATTATGGAGATACTTGAATATGTCAAAGCTAAAGGATTAAAGTGTTATATAAATACAAACTTTACGTTGGTAACCGAAAATATGGTTAAACGGCTTGTGGAGATTGGAGTTGATCATTTGGTTGTAAGTGTATGGGCAGGAACTGCACAGACATATAAGCTTACGCATCCCAATAAGTCAGAAGAGATGTTTTATCAGATAAAAGGGATGTTAAAGCTGCTTAATTCTTTAAAGGACAATGTGCCGCAGGTTAATGTGTATAACATTATTTTTAACCGGAACTTTAAAGAATTGCCGCAGATGGTTGATTTCGCGCTTGAAGCCGGAGCCGATTCACTTGAATTTACGGTTATTGACACGATCCCTGAAGCGACGGATACACTGATTTTGGACGAAGGACAACGTTTACAGGTTTGCGGTGATTGTGAGAATATTCAAAAACGTTTGGAAGGTGAGCTTAAGGGAAAGATAAAAATTCTTCAGTTTGAGCAATTCTTGCGCCGCGTGAATAATAACGCCGCGCAAAAAGCTGAATATGATGATAATATTCTCGCGGAAATACCGTGTTATATCGGTTGGATTTTTGCCCGGATACTTGCTGACGGAAATGTTAACTTTTGCCTGAAAGCGCATCGTATTCCGGTGGGGAATATTTACGCGCATTCTTTTTCGCAAATCTGGAATAACCGCAAGCAACAGGAATTCCGTATAAGAGCACTGTGCCAGGAAAAAACCGATCCATTTTTTTCGTTTATTGGGAATGATCCGAATGTTCAGGTAGGTTGTTTTAAGGGCTGTGATGACCTTGCGAGGAATATCCGTATGCATGAAAAAATTCAATCGTTAACACGACCGGAATTTATTTTTTTGCGCATTGTGCTTATTTTAAAGAAAATGCTGCGTTTATATCGGACAAAAGCGCTTTCCAGCACGTTTAAAAAACGGTTACAAACAACTAAAAGGAAGCCTATACTTTCTTCCGGTAAACTTAGTATTGATTGCTGTGAAGACGGGATTAAACTTTACTGGGATGGTAAAGAGTTGACAGAAAGCGTGGGATTAAATACTTCAGTGTGCGTATATGGTTTATGGTATGACTCTTCAAGAGCTGAATGGGAAATAATGGGAAATTCTCATGCAAGATGCGTAATCCGTAATACTTGGAAAAATATTCCGGTTTCACAGCTATGGACGATTACAACGGATAATGATAATCTTATAAAATGGGATGTAAAGATGATTGTAGATACAAGAATTGATATAGAAGAAAGTAAAGCAAGCATAATCCTCAATTCCCGATATAAAAAGTGGATTGCCGGAGATGATCTTGGGTTCTTTCCCCGGGAAATGTCTTGGAATGAAGTTCAGATCCCCGGGAAAGCGGTTAAGAACATAGGAGTTCAATCAGTAAAAGATAAAGACTGGAAATTTCCTTCTGTGCAGATTATCTTTTTGGAAAAACAGGAAGGTGTTAAACCTCAATTGCAAAATGCCGGTAAAAAGATAAATGCGCGGTTATTGTCCGTACGCAAAGCTTCTGAAGATGGAGAAACAATATATCTGCCGGGAGAACATGATATCTTTTCACTGCAAATTAAAGTGATGGAATAAAATGCAAAAGATTATATTAGTTAACACTCCTCCATGGGGAACGGCAATGCCTCCATTAGGAGTGGCTTATTTAGCTACTTATTTAAAGTCAAAGGGAATAGATATTGATACTTTTGATTTGAACCTTGAATTATTTTTAAATTCCGGGGATAAGGAAAAAGTTTTTTGGGGGCTTGACGCAATAAATAAAATTCCGGTACAAACGATTGCAAATAATATATTTTCAAGTTTTATGCCGTATTTAGAAAAATTTTTTTCTTTTACGGCAAAATATGATCTTATCGGTTTTTCGGCAAATAATCTTATTAGCACGACTTTTGCCGGAATTCTGGCTGAACATATAAGAAAACGCTATCCTGAAAAAATAATTATTCTTGGCGGGCCGGGATGTTTTCATAGTTGGGATAGGAGCGTAGTGCCACAGGGAAGCGTTGATTTTTTTGTTATAGGCGAAGGAGAAGAGACCTTGCATCAGCTTATTTGCGTTTTACGTTCCGGTATTGATAAAAATGGGGGTTCAGAACCTATTCCCGGAGTAATTGATAATAGAACAGGAAAAAAGCAGCGGTTTATTCCGCGAAGAGAGATTAGAGACATTAATAGTATCCCCCATCCGACATTTGAGGAATTTTCATTTACAAAGTACGAAAGTTTTCCTGGATATCATCCTTTGCCTATGCTTATGAGCCGTGGCTGTATAAATGAGTGCAGTTTTTGTATTGACTGTTATATGAGTTCGCCGTTTCGTATGCGTGCTGCCGGCAATATCGTTGAAGAAATAAAATATCATAAAAACCGTTATGGAATAACTCATGTGGAGTTTAATGACCTGCTTTGTAACGGCAACATATATCAATTGGAACAGTTTTGTGATTTGATGATCAGGGAATCTTTGGATATCCGCTGGATAAGTTATGCGGCAGTGCGCAAAAACATGAGTGAAGATTTACTTAAGAAGATGAGACAGGCTGGTTGTACTTCTTTATGCTACGGGCTTGAAAGCGGATCGGATAATGTGTTGAAAAAGATGAATAAACATTATGGCGCATCTGATGCGGCAGAACTGATTAAAAAAACAGCAGCGGCGGGAATAGAAGTTAGAATTAATATTATAGTTGGTTTTCCCGGGGAAACTGAACGGGATTTTGCCCAGACACTTACTTTTATCAGGGAAAATAAAGATTATATCAGGCAGGTGACCAATGTTTCTTCTTTTGTTTTAATGCCGTCAGCTCAGTTGGCAATTACTCCGCATCGTTATGGGATTAGTTATTTAGATTCGGATGATTTAGGCAAGTGGACAGACGATAACCGGCTAACGCAGGATGAACGCAATAACCGCGTAAAAAAAACATGCCGGTTACTAGCCGAATTGCAAATAGATAACCTTATTATTAATTTACAGGAACCTGTCTGCAAGGATGGTGATCGTGGCGTTTTGCACGCGGCAGGTGAAAAAAATAATATTAGGGAAGAAACAAAAGAGAATATTTGCGCTAAAGCAGTGTTTAAGGAAAAAAAATACCGGCGGGAAAATAAACTTTTTAAATTTTTAGTATTAGCAGGCTTATTGCTTTTTAGTGTTATTGCTGACCTGTATTTATTCATCATAAAAAAAATTAGAGGGTCAATAATTTTTCCTGGAAGCTGAAACAGCGTTTAGAGATTAGCGGGCAGCGATTAGATAAAAACAAAAAGGATGTAAAAGTGAAGATATTGATGGTTCATCCGCATGATTTATTTTCTAAAAAAGAGCCGTGGACAACACGTATAAGAAATATCGCGCTTGAGTTTAAGAAAAAAGGGCATGATGTTAAAGTTGTTTATTTTCCTTTGGAGTATAAGGGGTTCGAGAAAAGGTTCTTTTTGAATGATATTGAGTTTATCCCTTTGAGCCGCCGAGTTGGAATAATGCCGTTAGCGCAAAATATCCGTTTTCTTTTTAAAGAATCAAAATGGGCAGATGTAATCCATTTTCAAAAATGTTTTTACTATGCGGCGTTGCCGGCGCTTATTGGCGCGTTTTGCAGTGAAAAACCAGTGCATTACGACTGGGATGACTGGGAAATAAAAATATTTCATTATAGCGCGAAGCAGCCATGGCTTATCGGGATTTTTTTAGCAGCATTGGAACGCTGGATTCCTTGCCTTTGTGATACGGTTTCTGTCTCCAGCATTCGTTTGAGGGAAGAATGTCTGCGTTATGGAATATCAGCCGAATCTATTGTCATGGCTCCGGTTGGTGCGGACCTTGATTTATTTAATCCGGCGGTTTCCGGAGTGCGTATCAGGGAAAGATTTAATATTAAAGGCCAGTTAGTAAGCTATCTTGGGCAATTGCATGGGGGCCAGTATGTGGAACAATTTATTAGGGCTGCAAAAATAATACTTAATAAAATGCCCCAAACAATATTTATGATTATTGGCGGGGGATACCAGCTTGATGCTTTAAAGAAAATGGCGGATAGCTTGCAATTGAGTGAAAAATTAATATTTACTGATGCTGTTCCCCATAGGGAAACTGCTCAATATATCGCTGCTGCTGACGTAACAGTTGCTTGCTTTGAAGATAATGATATAACCCGTTGCAAGAGCCCGCTTAAGATTGCTGAATATCTTGCCAGCGGTAAACCGATTGTAGCTAGTGATGTCGGAGAGGTTAAACGGATGCTTGCCGGCGCAGGGATTGTAACAGCTCCGGCAGACCCTGAAGATTTGGCTGCTGGAATTATAAAAATTCTGGAAGATGAGCCGTTAAGAAAAAAGATTGCTTTGCATGCGCGAAAAAGAGCAGAGGACATTTATAATTGGAAGAATACTGCGGATAATCTGCTTTTCGCATATCAAAAGGTGTTTCAGTATAAAAAAGGTAAAGAGGAATAATCGGTTTTTTAGTTTAAAGAAAAAAAGGAGTAAAATGATGAGTAGTTTATCAGTAATATTACCGGTTTATAATGAAGAAAAAAACTTACCGATTATATTTCAAAAGTTAAAAGAGGTATTGGAGCAATTAGAAATCGATTGGGAAGTAATTTTTGTTAATGACGGCAGTAATGATGCCAGCGGAAAAGAATTGGAAAAAATCCTGCAGGATGATAATAAGGTGAAAGTGGTTAATTTAGCGAGAAATTACGGCCAGACGCAAGCGCTGGCTGCCGGTATAGATAACGCGAAAGGAGAAATAATTGTTACTATTGATGCTGATTTGCAAAATGACCCTCAAGATATCCCGCGGCTGATTAAAAAACTTGATGAGGGTTATGACCTGGTAAGCGGTTGGCGCTTTGATCGTCAGGATGACCTTTTGTTAAAAAAAATCCCTTCTTTTATTGCCAATAGAATAAGCAGGGCTATTACCAAGATTGATTTGCACGATTTAGGATGTTCTCTTAAGGCATACCGCAGGGAGGTTTTTGATAGTATAGAGTTTCATGGAGAAATACACCGGTTTTTACCTATTTGGGCGATGATTAACGGAGCAAAGATATCAGAGATAAAAGTTAAACATTATAAGCGTAAATTTGGCAAATCAAAGTATGGTTTATCCCGGGTGGTTAATGTAGTATTGGATATGTTTGTGCTGATATTTATGTGGAAATTCATAAATAAGCCGATTTATGTTTTTGGCGGCGCTGGAATTGCCTTGTTGGGCGGTTCGGGCATGGTTGGAGGGTTTATAATTATCAGGAAGTTATTTTTCAATGGGGTATGGGTTAGCCCGCTTTTATTTATATTTGTTATTCTTAGCACAATGGGAATTCAGTTTATTCTTATGGGGATTTTGGCTGACCTTATTATCAGGCTTTACTATGGGGCTAAGGCAAAAAAAAGATACTGTATTAAAACAGTTTTGAAAAAAAAAGATTAGAATTGAATATTAATTAAATGTTAATAAATGATAAAAGTGCTATTGAATTATCGCAGTAATCGGTAAGTGTGATTATTTTAAGCAATTTTAATCTGTCTGTGCCGAAGTTTCAGCGGACGAGTTTTTCTGAATTGCCTATAGGCTTGTGGTGGAAAAAGTTCTACTATTCGAATTATTTGATTGAGGGTTGAAATGAATATATTAGGGATTTGCGACAGTCAGGATGCAGGCGCAGTATTGTTTGATACTGTTAATAATAGTTTTACTGCAGTGAACGAAGAAAGGCTTTGCCGGATAAAACTTAAAGGCGGATTTCCTAAAGAATCAATTAGGGAAGTTCTTAAGTTAAAGAATCTAGAGGCCTCTGATATCGACGTAGTTGCGATAGCTTCTTATATGACGCCGTCTTGTGTTTTTAGAGCAATTCCGGAAATTCATGAGAATCTTAGAAAAGGGAGAAAACAGTTTAGTCTCTTATTATCAATATATATCTTATACCAAGTTTTTGCGCACAAGACGAAAATTGCCGAATATTTGGAATCCTGGTTGTCAAAAATTATCATCAGATGGAAATTGAAAAAGATCGGGATAAAATCAAAGGTTGTTATTATCGAGCATCATAGCGCGCATGCGTATGCCGCGTATGCTACTTCAGGAACAAATAAAGCTCTAATTTTCACAATTGACGGGTTAGGTGATGGGGTAGCTTTCACGGTTAATATCGGCGAAGGCGGAAAAGTTAAACGAATATATGAGCAGAGCGCTTTTTGTGGTATTACATTATATTATTCCAGATTAACAGAATTTTTGGGATTCTTGCCTATTCAGGATGAGGGGAAAGTGATGGGTTTGGCTGGTTACAGCAGCGAATATCCTGTTTTAGCGCAAGCACGAAAGCTGCTTGGAATTACGGCAAAAGGGTTTAAATATAGAAATATATTTTTTAATTTTTCAAAGGATAAGAAGGTTTTTAACGGGCTTAAGAACAGGAAGAAAGAAGAAATCGCTGCTTCGTTCCAATTTTATCTTGAGCAGAAATTAGGCGAGATAGTGCGATATTGGGCGAGAAAGACGCAAATTTATGATGTAGTGCTTGGCGGCGGATTTTTCGCGAATATTAAAGTAAATCAAAAAATAGCTGAATTAGAAGAGGTTAAGAGTGTGTATGTGTATCCGCATATGGGAGACGGAGGGCTGGCGTTAGGTGCTGCGTGCGCTTTAAAAAAAATAAAGCCGTTTTTTTTAAAAAGTATTTTTTGGGGCCCGTCTTTTACAAATGAATATATCGGCAGTCTTTTGAAAAAATCCGCTTTTAAATACGAGTTTATAGAAGATATCGAAGCTCATACTGCTCTACTTTTGAGCAGAGGCTATATTGTTGGACGTTTATGCGGGGCTATGGAGTATGGCCCCCGTGCTTTGGGGAACCGTTCGATTCTTTGTCAGGCGACAAATACTAAAATTCATGGATTACTTAATAATAAGCTTAAAAGAGATACATTCATGCCGTTTGCTCCGGCAATATTAGCTGAATTCGCACCGCTTTGCTGCGAAGGCGCAGAGAAAGCGGAATATTCTGCGAAGTTTATGAATATGAGCTTTAAATGCACGGAGTATTTTAAAAAAATTTGCCCCGCGGCTATTCATGTAGATGGGACAACTCGGCCGCAGTTTGTTTGTGAGGATAGCGGCAGTTTTTACAAAATTCTTAGCGAATATAAAAAAATAACCGGCATTCCGGCATTAATTAATACTAGTTTTAATATCCATGAAGAACCGATTGTTTGCCGGCCTGAAGAGGCAATAAAAACATTTATCGAAGGTAATTTGGATTATCTGGTGTTAGAAAATTTTTTAATAAAAGGAGGAAATAATGAATAAAGAGCAAAAGCAAAGAAAACGTAATTTTTTAGAATGGCTTTTTGAAGAGGTGGATGAAGATGAAAAAGATTCGGATAAAGAAGGTGAATATGAAATAGAGATATCTCTAGGGCAGATTATCGCAATAATTGTTATTACTTTGCTCTTTGTTTTCTGGATTATTTTTAGTTACACGAAGAATCCTGGAGTTGGATGGGGAAAGATTTCATTTAGCCCTCAAGGGTATATAGAGCAAAAGATTGAAAAAAATTATTTTCAAGATGAGACGTGTTTAATAAACAGCAATTTTAGCGATGGATTAAAACACTGGGCTACTTCGGACGGAGGCAGTGTGTTTCCTGACTCAAAGAGTAAGGCAATTCTTGAGAAAAAAGATTTTTATTCTGCTCCATACGCTTTGAAGATTAAAACTATTGCTCCTGCTAACCGGTATTTTTATATAAAAAAAGATAAATCAGATGTTATAAATAATCCTTATAACTATCTAGAAACTGACCATTGGCTGGGAATTCTGCCTGGGGTAAAAGTAAGGGGAAGTTTCTGGTATAAGGGAGATATCGTGATGCTTGCGCTAGAAGGACTAACTCATGACGGAAATTGGCAACAAATAAAGGCATTTACAGGCCCAAAAACAGATGTTTGGAGTAAATTGGAAATTAAAACAGAGATACCTGAAATATGCAGAGCTGTGGCATTGAGTATAACGATAAACCAAGCAAAGGACATGCCGCTGCCTGAAGTTTTGATAGATGATGTAGAGCTATTTATTGAATGAAAAAGGTAAATAAGCATAATGAAGTTAATAAGTAAAAAAAATATTTTATTTTGGCTTTTATTTCTTTTGATATGTTTTCATTTTTTTAACAATATTGCTTGGCTGATCAAGGATCCTTTAGCGACAGGAAAAGACAGTTACGCGCATTTGACATCTTTTTTGAATTTTAAGCAGATTATCAGTGACGGGAAAACACACCCTTTTTATGACCAAAATAAAAGTTTGTTTTATAACCTGGTTTTTGGCGTGATTGATTATCCGCCGTTTTTTAATTTTTTTGTTTTTTTGCTGGATTTTCTTTTTGGGCATTTTTACGCAAATGCCGCAATATTTACTTCAACACTTGCGTTTTTGATGCTGATTTTTTTGGTTTATAAAATCGGCGAAGTTATTGAGCCAAAAACGGGATTGCTGGCAGCGTTTATCTGTTCTTTTTATCCGATGATGTATTATATTTCCCGGCATTTTAATATTGAAATGACTTTGGCTGCGGTAGTTTGTGCGGCAGTTTTATGCTTATTAAAAACTGAATTTTTTGAAAAACGCGGTTTTTCAATAGGCTTAGGCGTGATGTTTGGAATAGGCATGCTTACAAAAGAAACATTTATTGTTTATTTGGTCGGGCCATTATGCGTTACTATATACTTTTCTTTTAATAAAGCAGAGCGTTTATTTTGGAAAAAAAGGAGTGTTAATTTATTGCTGGCTTTTTTATGCGCTTTTTTTATCAGCCTGATTTTTTATTACAATAAAGGAGTATATGCTAATTTATTTAACAGGTCGCAATTCATAGGCGCAGTGAATAATAGCAATGTTTTTAGTTTTGAACAATTAATTTATTATCCAAGTTCATTTAGATTTACTGTAGGAGTATTCTTATCCTGTGTTTTTTGTTATGCTTTAATATTTTTGTCTAAAATTGATAGGTATATTAGAGGTTGTTTATTATCCTGGATAATTTTTCCGATATTGTTTTTGTCTTTATTTGTCCTTAAATATGCAGAATATATGATTGCTCTTTTGCCAGCGTTAGCTTTGGTAACGGCTTTCGGATTGCTGAAATTAAAGAATAAAAAAAATCGCGCTTTAGCAATAATCGGGATGATTATAATAAGCTTTTTGAATTATTATAATTACGGGCGTCCGAGGTTTTTTTATGATGTGCGCCATTGCGACGAATATAGCTTATACTCATTTGATGGAAAAAAAGACAAAAGTAAATTTGATTCTAACTTATTTGTGATTATTGAAAGCCTGGGCAGGCAGGCTGGGACTGTAGGAGTTTTTTACAACCATAGGAATCAATCTTTTAATCATTTTTTTCTGAAAAGGTTATTTGCTTATAGCGATAAGAAGGCAAAATTGGTTGATGCATTGCCTTATCCGGTTATTTTCTTTAAGAATCTTGATGTATTTGATAAGTTAATTTTTGTTTCTGATAGCGAAAAACCATGGTTGGATGAGCAAGGCATTTTAGAATATAAGCAGCAGGTCAATCGTTGTAATTACACAAAATTTAAGATAATAAGCGCAAAGCCAGGGAAATTGCCTTATGGCGATATTAATACCAGTTGTATTCCGGAAAAATTAGTCAAAAAATTATTTGATTTAAAAGAAAAATATCAATTAGAGCATGTTCTTGAATTTCTTGATTTAGGAAAAAGCTGGTATGCTTATTTTTACCGGAGGATTTATTGATGTGGACTGGGTTTTGTTCGCAGTTGAATAATTTTTTTGTTTTTAGAGATTTGTTCTCTTTTAGTCAAATACTGCAGGGTGGAAGGGATTTTCCGCTTACAATAAATTTTTTAATTACTTGCCGCTGTAATTTGCAATGCAATTTTTGCACGGCAAAAGAAATGGATGATGGTTCGCAGGAACTTTCGACTGCGGAGATCAATCATTTTTTGGGAAAAATAAAAAAATATAAACCGGCTTTATTTTTAGGCGGAGGTGAACCGTTTATTCGCAACGATATTTTTGATATTCTTGCAGCCATTAGGGATAACGGCTTAAAATACGGAATTGTTACAAACGGTACGCTTTTGAATAAGGAAAAAATTGAGGTTTTAATGCGATTTGCTCCGGAAATTCTTATATTTTCTGTTTATGGCGATAAATATTTATGTAAATCTAATGGAGCTAATACGCAAGGGATTGAGAAAGTAGGAGGAACAGTAAAAGATATTTTAAAGAAAAGAAAGAAGACCAGAGTTATTCTTAATTCGGTTATTAATGAGAATAATTATGATAAGCTTGAGCAAACTATCCTTTTGGCTAAAGATTGGGGTGTTGACCGTATGCGGTTTGAACATCTTATCTTTATGACTTTGCAAGAAAGAGCAATGCATAACAGTTTTTGTAAAAGCTTTCCCGCGGGAGATAGTTTTAAAATGACGACAAATATACAGGAAGCGCCAAAGGAAGATGTCGGCAGAAATTTGCAATGTTTGATTCCGCGGATTAAAAAAAAATACGGGCGTTTTGTTTTGTTTAAACCATATCTTATGGATAAAGAAATCGCCGGTTGGTATAAAAATGATTTTAAATTTAGCAGAAAATGTTTTTTTATAAATCATTCGTTATTTATTAAACATAATGGTGATATTGTTCCCTGTCAGTTTTTTTTGAATTATGTACTTGGAAATGCTAAAAAGGATAATTTGGAAGTAATTTGGCGTTCTCGGAAGCAAAAAATATTTAGAGAAGTGCTTAAGAAAGGATTACTGCCCGGATGTAAGCGGTGCTGTAAATTATGAATAATTTACTTAAAAAAAGTTATGAGCGGATTAGCAAAGTATTTTTGGAGAATATTAAGATTGGCGAAAATGCCAAAGTCCTTGATATAGGCTGCGGATTAAAAGGAAATTTCATTAAAATACCGGGTGCTAATTATGTGGGCATCGATTTAAATAAATATATGATTGAGAATAACAGCTGTAAAGGTGACGGCTATTATATGGTTATGGATGCAAAACATATGGCTTTTAAGGATAACTCATTTGATTATATTATTTCCACCAGTTTTTTTCATCATTTTAATGACGAGGAATGCGTAGCTATTTTAAGAGAGACAAACAGAATTCTCAAGAAAAAGGGAAAATTGATTGTTGCAGACGGAGTGTTCCCTTCCTCTTTATTTAATTTTTTTGGCTGGGCTATCCGTATTTTTGACAGGGGCAGGTATGTGCGAAGTATTCAGGGGCTGCTAAAAATTTTTAATAAAACTTTTAGCATTATAAAAAAAGATTATTTTGCGGATAATATATTTACGTACGGGGTTTTTGTAATGGAGAAAGAATAAAGGTATTATGCAAGCTTTAACCCATAAGAGCAAAGATGCTAATAAGATAGTGTTTATGATTATTCTCGGCTGCGCGGTTTTCATAAGGATTATCGCGTTTTTGAACTCGGACAATTACCATGGGATAGCGGCGGGTAAGGTTGTCGAGGCTATGCGGCTTGTAAAGCATCCTGATGTTCTGGGTGCATGGATAGATACGGCACATGGCCCGATACATATGTATTTAATTGCTTTGGCAATAAAATTATTCGGCAATCATGTTTTAGTTTCCCAGCTGATGAGCTTTTTTATGGGAATAGCATTTTTTATTCCGTATTTTAGCTTCTTAAAATTATGGATAGGAAAAGAGAAAGCGCTTATCAGCAGTTTTATTGTTGCTTTTTTTTCACCGCATATTTTATATAGTATTTTATCTACGGCAGAAAGTTCGTTTTTGTTTTTTTTATTTTGCGGGATATTTTTTTACCATAAATATCACATATATTTTAAAAACAAAGAATTAATATGGTCGGCACTGTTCATGGGCTTTGCGACAATGTGCCGTTTTGAAGGAGGGATATTTATTGTGCTGCTTGCAATCCCCTTGTTAAAAAAGATTAGGAGTTTTGTTTTGTTTTTATCTGTTGCTTCAATTTTGCCAGTATTTTGGATGTATGGTAATTATATGGTTAGCGGAAATTTTATGCAATTTCTTTTCGGCAGCAACACAGTTGTTAAGATAGAGTTTCAAATAATAATAAAAATGCTTGGGGTAAAGTATACTTTTTGGGACAAGTTAATTTATTGGCCGATGCAGTTAAGAAATTTTTTTGGCTGGCCGTTATTTATATTCGGGATAATTGGAATTTTGAAATATGGATTCCAAAGGAACTTTAGATATATCACCTTTTTATTTTTGTCGGCACTTTCGTTTTTTGTTTATAAAACTTCTTGCGAAGAATTGGCAATGCAGGAGCGGTATGGAATGAGTTTAGGGTTGTTGTTTCTTCCCTATTCGGTGTTGTTTTTTTGTTATTTAAAAGAAAAATTGAATAAAAGATTAAAAGAATTACTTGTTCTAATACTGCTTATGTTTTCTATGGTAAGAGGATCTTATTTAACTTTGGTTTGCTTGCCGCATACTCCTTATTGGGCTAAACAGGCGGCACTGTTTTTAAAAGAAAATGTAAAAATAGGTGAACTTGTATATATCGAAAGCGTTGACGATAATGATAAAGATCCGTTGAAGCTTTTAAGCGGCTTGGATTTGGATTGCTTTATTGATTATGTGCCTTGGTTTCAAAAAACAACTGTAATGTCTCCTGAAGATATAGGCAATCTAAGATTTTTCGTTTATGTTTCTAAAAACGAGCTTAAAAACTTAAATGAGGTTTACAGAATTAGAGATTGTAAAATATATAAAATAACAAGGAATAATGCCAGATGAAGCCTGATAGTTTTCGCGTGTTTAAGAAATATAAGGAAAAATTTTTAATTTTTTTAATTATCTGTTTTGCTTTGGGAATAAGGTTTTATTTACTTATTAATACAGTTGATTTTCATGGAATTTCGGCAGGGAAAATAATGGCAGCGGAATTGATACTTAGGAACAAGCTTCAGAATGGAGCATGGTTTTTTCCGGTTCATCCGCCGGCACATTTATTGATGCTGATTGTAGGCCTGAAAATTTTTAATAATCCGGCTGTTACTCCAAGATTGATTAGTTTATTCTTTGGAACTATAACTTTGTTGCCGTTACTTTATTATACTAAAGAATTTTTTGGCAGAGCGGTCGCGTTGCTTACTTTGGCAGCAGCTGCTTTGTATTCTGAACATATTATATATAGCGTTATCGCTACAAGTGAGGCATCGTATCTTTTTTTTGTTTTTCTTGGACTCTTGATTTTTTCTCATTTTGGGAAGCAAAATAGCCATAAGTTAATTTGTTTTAGCGCAGTATTGTTTAGCCTTGCCAGTTTGTGCCGCTATGAAGGGATGATCTTTATCCCAATATTAGCATTCGTTCTGTTATTAAAGCGGAAAATGGCTCAAGTATTTTTATTTTTAGGGATATCTCTGGTGTTTCCTTTTGTCTGGATGATGATTAATTTTAGTTTTGGAGGGAATCCGTTACTGTTTTTGACTACTAATAATATTACAGTGCCGCTTCAATTTGAATGGATCAGGTCGCAGGGATTAATAATAGATAGTGTTTTTAAAATCTTATTTTGGCCAAAAGTTTTAATTGATTCGCTTGGTTGTCCTGTTTTTAGTTTTGGAATTATCGGGGTGCTTTGGTGCATAGTTAAAAAGGAAAAAATATTTCCAGCAATAATTTTTGTGTTTTTATTTTTGCTTTTTATAATTGGGACATTTAGAGAACAGCTTTATTTGCAATCCCGTTACTCGATTATACTGGGGCTTATGTTGATACCTTTTAGCATATTCGCTTTTTTAAAATTAATTCAAAGAATATTTCAAAAAATACCTAAATGGATTGGGTTATGCCTGGTATGGTCGATGATTCCGCCAATTGGAACGCAGGTTTTAAACGCGCCTTTGTATGCTCCGTATTTTGCTAGGCAAACCGCAAAGTATTTGCAAAAAAACGTAAATCCTGAAGATAATATTATAATGGATCACTGCGGAGATGAAAAATATAGGGAGCCAATTAAAGTTTTGAGCGCATTTAATCCAGCCCAGTTTATTTTAAGGCCTTATCTGGTGGTGAAAGATAATCGGTGGGTCGCGGACAAAGGCAAATTTTTTGAGGTTTTGGAAGTGGAAAAGATATCTGTTTTGGTTTACTCTCCAATGGGGGATTTAGGCCCGGTGCTCGAGCTTGAAAAAAAAGGTTCTCTGGTAGAAATTTCCGGGTTTTGTTTTAAGCTGCTTGATAAAGAAATGCCGTATATGATTTATCGTGTTGAGAAGAAGAGGTTTGTTATTTAAAAGGATTAAGTCTGGTGGCTGAAAATGGCTAAAAAAACTATTTTTTTCAGAAAAATTCAATTTAAAAATAATTGGGATCTTTTGAGCGTGCTTTTTTTTGCCGCTTTTTTTATAAGGCTGGCTTTTTTGGCTGCGTGTGATAATTTACAAGGTGCTGGCCCGATGCTAAATATTATTACGGCACTGCATGTTTTTAAATCGCCTTCTTTATTGGAAAATATTTATTATGGACTGTTACCGTTATACCTATATTCATTAGCGCTTGCTGTTAATCTTGGGACGGAACAGATTTTATCCGCGCAATTTTTAAGCTTATTTTTCGGCAGTTTTTCCGCGGTGCCGTTTTATTTGCTTATCCGCCGCTTTAGCGATAAAAAAATTGCGTTTTATGCCGCAATGTTTTTTTGCTGTTACCCCGCGCATATAAATGCGAGTATTTTGAGTATGCCGGAGGCAGTTACACTATGCCTTCTCTTATGGGCAACATATTATATTCTTAATTATAGTGCGAGTTTAGCTGCGCTGTTTTTAGCTTTGGCGTGTGGTTTTTCGTATCTTGCTTGGCTATTTATCCCGATTTTTATAACTATTTATTTATCCTGCAGCCAGAAGGCCGAGTATAAATGGCCCTCGGGAAGGATTCGCACTACAGGCGAAAGGAATTTAATGGCCCGAAGGACTTCATTTGAAAGGCATCATACAATTGCTTTAAGGATCGAAGAAGCGATACTGATATTTTTTATTTGCACGATTTTCCCGCTGATATGGGTTAAGTTAGTTGCGGCTAAATACAATGGCTGCGGGATTTTTTACAAAAACTTTTATGAAGCTAGATCATTCCTGGAATTTATTTTTGCTTTTACAGATACTGTGCGAATGTTAATGTCTAAGTTGTTTAATGCGCCTTTGCCGTTATTTTTTGTATTTGGACTTGCTGGGCTTTATCAGAGCGCACGCTTAAAAAAATTTTATCCCTTTATCTTTATTGTCGGAATGCTTGTTCTTTTATCCAGTATTAATATTTTTAGGGAAGATATTTTTTTACTGGATGGAATCATTTTAATTGCGGGCGTGTTTTATATACCTTTTATAATTGAAGGTATAATGTTCATCATGAAGACATTATTTTTGAAAATTAATTTTTTTAGTAAAACATTGATTTTGTTAAGCGTGTTATTATTGTTAGGCATTGGGATGTACGATAGGCCTTATTTGCCGAAAAGAGTGAAGGTTCTTAGTTCGTGGATCAAGGATAACATTGGAACGCAGGATATTATTTTTATAAATAAGGACAGCAATGGATATTATACTTCGGTGATTATGCTTAGTGGTTTACCTCAAGGGAATTTTTTTGCACGAGAGAAGGAGCAAAGTTTAGAAATAAAGAGACTTGATTCTACTCGTAGTTATTTTGTTATTTTAGATAGGCGGGAAAAAGAAATAAATTTTACTGAAAGTTGGGAAAAGGTTTATTCTCAAGATGCATATGCAATTTATAGGATATTATAAATTATGAAAGTAATATTTATCAGCCGGGAGAATATTGATATGCCTGCTGTGCGGGTACGCTGTTTTGGTTTTGCGCGTTTTCTGGAAAAAGCAGGAATAGATACACAGGTATTTTCTTTTGCTCAAAGCGTGGGAGCGAAAAGCGGTAAAGAAGAAGCAAAAATGAATTTTTTTGAAAAGCTCAAATATAATTTTGAGGCATACTTACGGTTAGCCCCGGAAGATGCAGTCCTTATTCTGCAGCGTTGCAATTATCATTCTCTTGCGCCTTTGCTCTTGAAATTTTTTAAGAAAAAAAAGCTTGTGCTTGATCTTGATGATTGGGAGGCGCGGGAAAATACGCAGTATTACTTTAATAAATTGCCTAATTCAAAAGCTGAAATTGCAATGCAATTAATTGCTAAATCAAGTATTTTTTGCATAGGCGCAAGTAAATTTCTGGTTGATTATTTGGCCAATTATAACCGCAAAGTTGTGTATATCTCGACAGCTGTTGATACTGATTTTTTTAAACCGGGTAATAACATAGGTAAGCACAACGGCATTACGGTATCATGGCTGGGAACGATATACCGCAAAGATAATATAGAGAATATAAATTTTTTAATGGAATGTTTTGAGGAAATCTCGGATTCTTCTAATGATGTTAGCCTTGAGATCGCAGGGGATGGATTATACGTGCAGGATGTGTTAGATTTGGTAACGAGGAAAAAAAAACGGAATATCCGCTTTAAAAGCTGGATCACTCCGGATGAGGTGCCGGCATATCTTGATGGTATTGACATTGGGGTAATGCCTTTGATTCAGGATACTAAGTTCAATAAGGCCAAAAGCCCGACACGTTTGTTTGAATATATGGCAATGGGAAAACCGGTTCTTGCCAGCCGCATCGGAGAAGCGTCTTTAATAATCAATGATTCAGAGAACGGTTTTTTAGCGGGCAGTAAAAAAGAGTTTAAGGACAAGCTGAAAATTTTGATAAAAGAAAAGAAACTTAGACATGATTTGGGCGTGTGCGGCCGTAATACTGTATTAGAAAACTATTCGTTAGAAAAAAATGCTAATAAGCTTGTTGAGGCGCTTAAGATGTTATGAAAATTGTTATAGCTAATTCTATCGGAATCGATAAAAACCGTAATTACATAATCCATTCACCAAGCCGCTGGTCGGAAGGGGTAAGGAATAAGTATCACTGGTTTGCCTATTATCCTTGGGAATTAGCATATTTGTCCAGCCTGCTTAAAGAACGCATAAAAGCAGATATATGCTTTTTGGATGGGTGTTTAATGCGGCTTGATAAACAAGCTTATTATAATCTTATATTAAAAGAAAAACCGGAAATTCTAATAATGGAAAGTTCTACAAGGATGATCGATGAGAATACCGAACTCGCTTTGGACATAAAAAAAATAATTGGAACAAAGCTGATTTTTGTTGGCCAGCATGCGAGCGCTTTTCCTGATGAGATGCTTGAAAAAGGGATTGACCATCTATGTATCGGAGAGTATGAATATACGGTTTTAGAACTGATCCAGGGAAAAGCGCTCAAGGATATCTCCGGGTTGTTTCCTAATGCGCGCCGTCCGCTGTTAGATATTAATAGCCTGCCTTGGCCGGAAGATACAGATGTGAGCAGGTTTGCTTACGCGATGCCGGGAGAGCCGAGTTCCGAATATCATGAAATCCAGATGTATACGTCAAGGGGGTGCCCGGGTGGGTGTAATTTTTGTGTTGCCAGGCATATTTATTATGCCCAGCCTAATTGGAGAGCCAGAAATATAAAAAATGTGATCAATGAGATTATTTATTTAAAAGATAAATATCCGCGAATGCAGGGAGTATTTTTTGATGAAGAAGCGCATAACGTAAAAAAAGAATTTATTATGGAATTGACGCAGGCGATAATTGATTCCGGGCTGGATAAGTTAAAGTTTGAAGCTATGTGCGACCTGCGTTTTCTTTCGGAAGAAATGCTTGAAGCAATGAAAAAGGCTGGATATTATAAGATCAGAGTTGGTATTGAAACGGCAAGTGAAAAAGTAATGGATGCTGTTGGCAAACGGATAGATATTGAGCTAATGAAGAAAAAACTTCGTTTTGCTAAAAAGATCGGAATTAAGACTTATGGTACTTTTACATTTGGAGCGGCTGGGTCAGACGAAAAAGAAGACCAGAAAACAATAGATTTGATGCGGAATCTGCTTAAGGAAAATATTCTGGATAATCTGCAGCTTTCGATTTGTACTCCGCAGCCTGGAACTCCGTTTTACAATTATGTAAAAGAAAATAATTTTTTGCGCAACGGATTATGTTATAAAGACTTTGACGGCGGAAATATTGCTGCCGTCAGTTATCACGATTATGATTATAAAAAAATAGAATCAATGAAACAAAAGGCATTGGTAATACGGGATCACATCTTTTTGGAGTCAAAAATTAAAAATCAGAACTTTATGCGTTGGTGTGTTAGCGTGTTTCGCAAACATGGAATTTTAGGATTTATAGCAAAAGCATTTAACAGATTTATTGGAGAACTTAAGTTTCAGTTCAAACGCTGATGGAAGTAAGTATAATAATTGTAACTTGGAATGCTGAAAAGTTTATTAATAAATGCCTTGATTCGGTTTTTAGTCAGGATTTTAGTTGTTTTGAAGTAATCGTTGTTGATAACAGTTCTACAGATAAGACAATAGGAATTTTACAGTCGTATGAGCCGCGGATAAAACTGATGCGAAATGATGAAAACAAAGGGTTTTGTTTTGCGAATAACCAGGCTATCGGGAAAGCAAAGGGCAAGTATATATTTACTTTAAATAGCGATATTATTTTGGAAAAAAATTATTTATCTGTTTTGGTGCAGTGTTTATCCGAACATCACGAAATAGGGATGGCCCAGGGTAAATTCTTACGGATGAACGGTAGAATAATAGACGGAACCGGGTTGAAGCTTGGTTTGGCTTTCAGATTTCTGAATTTCAATGAAGGCAAAACTGATAGCATGCGGGAATTTTCTCCAAAAATGATATTCGGGCCGTGCGCTGCGGCGGCTGTGTATAAAAGAAAATTGTTTGAAGATATAAAATATGAGAACGAATATTTTGATAATAGTTTTTTCTTTCTTGTTGATGATTTTGATGTTGCCTGGAGAGCGCACAAGAAAGGGTGGAAAGCAATGTATGTTCCGCAGGCAATATGTTATCATTACCGCGCTAGTTCCGCTCATAAAAGCAGTTTTAAACAGTTTTTGACTTTTCGAAACAGATATTTTTTATTACTGAAAAACGCGACATGGAAAGATTTTTTAAAACTAATGTTTTTTTTTCCGATTTATGATTTACCGCGGTTGATTTTTATGCTGATCTTCAATCCGTATGCAATAAAGGCAATAGCGCAGATAATTAAAAACATACCGCTGCTTATGAAAAAAAGAAGGTATTTAGAAAGAAAAATATGAAAAAAGTTTCAAGGAGAGACTTTTTAAAAAGCGGAATTTGTTTTGGCGCTTCTTTGGTTTGCGCTGACCTTATGGCAGGCAGTGTATTTGCCGAAAAGCCTATGATCGGGCCGAGTCTTATCGGAATCGGAAGAGGCATGGATATAAATAAGATCACAAAGGATGCAATAAGCCTTATCGGCGGAATGGAAAAAGTTGTAAAGCCAGGGCAAAAGGTTTTCATTAAACCAAACTATATAGCCGGAGGTTTTATGGGGCATGACCCTGTAACCAGCGGAGAGATCCCTCATCCTGAAGTAATTCAGGCAGTTGTAAATGAATGTTTAAAGGCCGGAGCAAAAGAAGTAGTTATTGGAGAATGGTTCGAACGGCCGCTTGATATTTTGTGGCAGGGAAAAGAAGGCAAAGAAGGAGCGCAGATAAAAGAGCGTGTAGATTTACTCAATAAAAAATTTGGGCAAAGGGTGTTTTTAGTTAATCTTCGTAATCATACAAAACATTTCAAATATATTCCTTCGCTTACTAAACTTGGTAAACTTGCTATCCCAAATCTTGTTGCTGAAGCTGATGCGGTGATTTCTATTGCTGTTTTAAAAACACATCACCGGCCGATTTCCGTAACCTTGGGGATGAAAAATTTTATCGGAATAATGCCGTCTGTTTTGTATGGAGAGCCGAGAATGAAGCTGCATGAAGCAGGGATTAATCAGGTAATCATAGATATTAATAAGGCAATAAGGCCTAAATTGACTGTTATTAGCGGTGTTTACGGCATGGAAGGTGAGGGTGTAGTAACTTCTTTTGGCGGAATTTCTGTTGATGTAAGTAAAAAAATAGGCAGTTATCTGGTGATTGCTGGCATGGATTCTTTGGCTACTGATGCGACTGCTGCGCGTATTATTACTGATAATTGGCAGCCGCAGCCGTTTAATAATAACCTGGGCGTGCCTTGGTATATCGAACATCTTCGCTGCGGTTTTCAGCAGGGGCTTGGACAGATAGAAAAATCAAAGATTATTGTTAAGGGTTGTAATTTAACTGATATCTCAATGTCATGGGAAATGCCTAAGCAAAAAGTATATCCGGAGCTGCCGAATCATGTTAAGTAAGTTAAAGTATATTAGTTTAGTTTTTATTGCTGGATTGGTCTTTAATAATTGTATTGTTTATGCCCAAGAGACAAATTTTAGATTCCCGGCCAATGTTGCTACGGGGAGCTGGCAGGTGTCTGAAATAGAAGGGAAAGAAGTTATTACTACAGCGGAATCAGATGCTTTTGAACAAATTAATATAATGGTACCGAAGGAGGGGAATTATCAGCTGTATGTAAGTTTATATCATCGCTGGATAGAGTTCGCTCCTTTTTTATATGCAAGAATAGTAGACAGCAAGGGAAAGGTTCATCATAGCTATGTATTTTCAGAGCCGCGCTGGTATTTAGAAAAAGGCCAGGGCCGCTGGGAATACCGCTGTTTTAGCGCTGAACCGTATTGGCATTTGCCAAAAGGCAGGTTAAAAATTAAATTTTGGGTAAAAGCAAAAAGATCGAGCTGGAAACAAGATGATGTGCCTATGCCGGCGGATATTTCAATAGGTGATTTTGTGCTTGTGCCGGTTAATGAACAAACTAATGAACAGTTGAATTTGACATTACCGTAAAATTCTAAGGATGAAATGACAATTTCTTATAAAATTGCTACTGCTTTGCAGTTTGCGAAAGCGAAATTATTGAAGCGGAAAATTCCTTTGATTGTCAGCTGGGCGATTACTTATCGGTGTAATCAGGCCTGCCTATATTGCCAATGGCCAAAAGTTAATTCCTTGGAAGTTTCTACGAAAGAAGCATGCTTAATTATTGATAAGCTTGGTTTCTTGGGAACAAAAAGGATTAATTTTACCGGAGGAGAACCGCTTTTACGGAAAGATATTTCGGAATTGGTAGATTACATAAAAAACCGCAAGATGTTTGTGTGTATAAACTCTAATGGGGTTTTAATCCCAACTAAAATTACCCGCTTAAAACGGCTTGATCTGCTTAATTTGAGTTTGGAAGGTCCTGTAGAAATTCATGACTGTATTAGAGGTGCCGGAGGATATGCTGCGGTTATGGCGGCGGCAGAATCAGCGCGCTTAGCTGGTGTGAACGTAAAACTTACAGCAACAATAAACAATTTAAATGCTTGTGTCCTAGAGTATATCATAAAAATAGCCTGGAAATTGAACCTGGAAGTTACTTTTCAAGTGGTGGATGATTATAAACTCGGTTGTTTGTCGGAAAACCCGCTTAAGTTAAAATCAGGAGAATTGCAAAAAGCACTTAGCTTAATTATCGCGTACAAGAAACAATCTAAGTATAAGGCGGTCATCGGTAATTCTTTGGCGTTACTGGAATATCTTTTGCAGTGGCCTAATCTGGTACCGCTTAAATGTGCGTCCGGAAATATTGTTTTCCGGATTACCCCTGACGCAAAACTTTTTACCTGTGCTGCGGCTACATTTAAGGAGTTGGCGGTTAGTAATAATTGGATTGATCTTAAAGATAATAATGTTAAGGAGATAAAAGCAGTACTTAAGGGTTTTGATTTTTTAAATATTAAATGTGTTTGTTCCTGCAGCAACAGATTGGCAGTTAGTTTGCTCTGGGACATGAGTTTGCGGCTAAAAAAAAAGTTTTGAAAATATACGAGGTCGGATGGGAATAAAAAAAATCGACAAACAGGTATGGCTTTTAGCGGTTATCCTTTTGGGGCTGCTAGTACGGCTTTTTAATCTAGGATCCCAAAGTCTATGGATTACAGAAGCAAGGATTGTATGTTTCTCCCAAAAACCAATTAATGAACTTTTTGATTTTAGCGGCGCATATAGACCGTTGTATTTGATTCTGGCAAAACTCTGGATAACCTTGTTTGGGACAAGCGAGGTATCAGTGCGTTTTTTACCGGTGATTTTCGGGGTAATATCTTTATTTTTTATTTATAAAACAGGGGAGCTATTGTTTAATAAGCGAACCGGATTGTTGAGTGCTTTTATTCTTTCTCTTTCACCGTTTCATGTATATTTTTCTCGGCAAGGCAAAGGAGTTTATTCTTTGCTTGTTTTGTTGACATTGCTTTCTTTTTTGACCATGCTTAAAATTATACGGGAAAATAAGTGGAAATATTATATTATGAATATATTATTACATATATTGATATTGCTGACTCATCCCTTGAGTTTATTTTGGCTTTTTACACAGAATGCGTGCTATTTTTTTTCCGGTAGCGCCAAGAATACAAGGCGTTGGTTGGTATCAATGTTAATCATAGTATTTATTTTAATCCCGTGGTATTTTTTTATTATTGCTTATAAACCAGATCGGTATGCAGCTAATTTTTTTAGGCCTGGTCTGGATATTTTTCCGCAAATTATCGAAATTTTCAGCTGCGGAGGGTCAAGGATTACAGGAGCTGGAGAAGGGTATTATGTTTCTTTTGCTAATATGATTTCCCCCTGGATACTGACCGGAGTTTATGTTTTTATATTTTTATCTGCAGTATTCATCAAGAGCGGACAAGTGCCATCCCAAAATGATCAGCAAAAAACTAAAGGTATAGTAAGATATAAACTTGTACTTATGATTTGGTTACTATTACCTTTAATTCTGATATATTTATATTCAATAATTGTCCGGCCGGTTTATTGGCCGCGTTATGTAATTTATTCTGCGCCGGCTTATTATTTGCTTTTAGGGTATTTTATATCCAAACAGAGCATCAAACAACGGACAATTATCTTGAGTTTGATCGTGATTTTATCGGTATTTTCATTAAGGAATATTTATGTGCCGGGTAGAACTGGAGACTACAGGCAGGCGATTAATTTTTTGAAAGAGAATTTAGGTGATAACGACACTTTTATAATTTCGCCTGGAGAAATGATGGAAGTGTTATGGTACTATCTGGAGTATGATCACCACAAGATTTTAGGTTGTATTGATGATCAGCGTGGAATGAAAATCAATGATAATTGGGAAAACGACTTTGAATATAATGGGCATAGGGTCATAAGTTTGCGCTTTGACCAGATATCGCAGTTTTCCGAACAATTCAATTTTGAAAGGTTTAATCTAGGAGAAAATAAGATTTGGTTTTTTTATAGTCCGTGGTGGGCGCTTAACTCTAATTCTAAATTTCTGGATAACTTTTTAAACAAAAAATATTATTTAAAGTTTGAAAAACTTTTTGCGCACGATGGGTTTTATATAAAATGCTTTGTACCGCGCAATAAAAATACAGAATAGCATAAATAGGTAAAATAAATGTCAGGGATTTGCGGCCAATATTTTTTTCAGTCAGGTAAGCGGGTAAGCAAGGAGTTAATCGCAAAAATGAGTGCACGCTTGTATGGCTGTGCACTTGATGAAGCTAGGGGGTGGGTTCAAGATAATATCGGGTTAGGCATTGAAATGTGGCATATCAAAGATTATGAGAACGCTCGTCAGCCGTTTTGTAATGAGGACGGAAGTATTTTTGTGTCTTTTAACGGAAAAATATATAACTATTATGAAATTAAAGCATTTCTAATTAAAAAAGGACACACCCTGATTAATCATTGCGATGCGGAAATTATCAGCCATATGTATGAAGAATTCGGTTTGGAATTTGCGGAACGCATAAACGGGATGTTTACCATTGCCCTCTTTGATAAAAAAAAGAGTTTTTTTTTATTGGTACGGGACAGGCTTGGCATTAAACCTCTTTATTACAGCATGGGTGAAGGTGGGATAACATTTTCCTCTACGCTTCGTTCACTTTTGCAAGCGAAGCATGTTCCGGATGCTTTAGATGAAATGGGAATTAATTTTTATTTTACGTTTAATTATTTCCCTTGCGAGTATACTCCGTTTAAAAAAATAAATAAACTTTTGCCTGGGCATTATTTGATTGCCGAAGAGGAAAAGATAGAAATTAGAAGCTATTGGCAGTTTAATTTTCAGCGGCAAAAGCATAGAAGCGAACATGATTATATCGATGAATTTAAATCGATATTTAATGATGCCGTAACTAGGCAATCTGTACCAGATGCACCGGTAGGAATTTTCCTAAGCGGAGGAATTGATTCTGCTGGACTGGCGTATTATGCGAATATAGGCAATCCTAGTCTCAAGACTTTTAGTGTTGGATTCCGAGAGAAAACTTTTGATGAGCGTCCGTATTCCCGCTATTTGAAACGCTTTCTTAAAACACAGCATTATGAAATGGAATTGCCGGAAGATCTAGGTTCATTAATGAACGTGATTTCTACTTCTCTTGATATGCCTGTGGGAGAGGGCTCTTATGTCCCGCTTTTTGTATTATCGGACTTTGCTAAAAGGCATGTAGGGGTAGTTCTTTCTGGGGAAGGTGCAGACGCATTATTTGGCGGATGCCAGACGTATATCGCCGATATCGCGGCAAAGTATTGTTTTTGGCTCCCCTGCTTGATTAGAATACATTTATCAAAAATATTGTTGCATATGCTGCCAAGACAAGAGACATGGATGAATATTCGTTTTATGCTGGAATTGTTTTTAAAAGGGATAAAAGACAAGCGGTTTATTCCGCATTATTTTTGGAGAGAAATATTTACGGAAGAAGAAAAAGAATTATTATATGCTCCTGATTTTCTTAAGATAAATAATAAAAATCAATTTATGGGGCAGGCATATTCATTGTTTGAAAAAAACTTTTTTGCGGCAAAGTCAGACAATTTTTTGGAACAGGCACTATTTTTCGATACTGCCGTTTGCTTGCCGGATGGGATGCTGCAGCGGGTTGATATGGCAAGTATGCATAGTTCTTTAGAAGTAAGAGTTCCTTTTTTAGATAACAACCTAGTTGATTTTGCCTCAGGCCTGCCGTTGCATCAGAAGATAAGGTTTCTGGAAGGAAAGCACCTAATGCATAAGGCACTCAAGGGGGTTTTACCAGAAAAAATAATATCTCGGAGCAAACATGGTATGAGTGCCCCAGTGAGCAAATGGCTTCGGTCAGACCTAAAAGTATTCGCACATGAAAGATTCCGGTATGCCGCTAAAGATCTAGAAAAGATTATAAACAGGGAATATCTTCTAAAGCTTTTTAACCGGCATTGCGAAGGCAAATTCGATTATGGAAGAAAACTTTGGAATATGTTAATTTTTTTTCTTTGGGCGGATGATATCAAGAGGGAAAACGTTGAATGAAATCGCGATTATGCAGCCTGGCTACCTGCCATGACTGGGATTTTTAAAGCTTATGAGCAAGTCGGATTTATTGGTATTCCTTGATGATGAAGGAATACCAATAGAATTTCATGATTATAAACATCCGGAATATATGCAGGTTTATAAGCCGTTTATTCCGTATGTGTCAGCTTTAGATTTGTGGTTTAATTGTGGTAAAGATAGTTTGAGGATTATTAATGGAGAATAGAATGATGTTATGAATGTAAAACAGGTACAAATGTTTGCCCGGTTTATGATGGCTAGGATTACAAAAAAGAGTATTCCGTTATTTATCAGCTGGGCGTTGACTAATCGCTGTAATTGCCGATGTTATTATTGCTGGGGATTGGAAAGGGAAGAAGCGGAACTGGGAACGGAGCAGATATTTGCGTTTATCGATGCTTTAAAAGACTTAGGGACAATGCGAATCCATTTTACAGGAGGAGAACCTTTGCTTCGGGATGATTTTAGCCGCATTGTCGCACATGCAAATTTCAGAGGGGTTTCCGTTGGTCTTGCGACTAACGGTATCTTGTTGCCGCAAAAATTAGATTTGCTTAAAAAAAATATTGATCGAGTAGCCATAAGTTTTGATGGCCCAAAAGAGGTTCATGAAAGAGTAAAAGGTAAGGGTGCGTACGCTAATGTTTTAGCAGCTTTAGAAAAGCTCAAGGATACGGATATTGAGGTGATATTGATGATGACGTTACATAGAGATAATACAACTATTTCCTGCGTGAAATATGCTTTAGAGACAGCGCATAAATATAGTGCCAGAATAGTATTTCAGCCTGCGGTTGATTATGAGCATTTAGATGAAGGCTCGGCTTTTTTTTCACCGGCAACGGCTGATTATCAGCAGGTAATGGACTATATTATCAAAAGAAAAGTATCGGATAAAGGAAATATTATATTCAACAGCCCGAAAGTATTGTATTTTTTGAAAAGTTGGCCACAAGGGGAAATGATAAAGGACTGTCCTTGCGGTAAAATATATTGGAGAATAAGGGCAGATGGTTTAATTTGTCCCTGTGGATGGAGAAGAGCAGATATAATAGAACGGAAAAATACAAATGAGCCGATTTTAAAGGATGAATTTCAGGAGTTAAAGAAACTAAATAGTAGGAGTTGTCATAAGTGTTGGTGTGCGCCGAGACTAGAATTGACATATATCTGGAATCTTGACCTACGGACTATTATTAATGCTTGTTGTGGTAGTAAACGATAAATTTTCATGCTTCAATTATTGTAATTATGGGATATAAAGAGTAATGTGGGACAAATTAATCACTAATTTTTTTATAAAGTTGTTTACTTTTTTAATCTATCTTTTGTGTATTTTTTCAACGGATGTATTTGCTGTTGAAGAAGGTTGTTTTAAGCTTTGTCCGTGGAAGGTTGGACAATTTGTTGAATATCAGATAATTAGTTTCGAGAATGTGGGAAAGGAACATAGATATTTAATCTCCATAATAGGTAAGGAGAATATTGATGATAGGGATTATTTTTGGATCAGGCTTGATATTTATGAACAGGAAAGACAGATTTCCTTTGAAGCGCTGGTTGAGCCTTTTAATGAGGTCTATTTTTCTGAAGAGCCTGAAATCTATATATCGAAAGGCATAATGTTTTTGTTTAAAAATGCACATAGGTTTTTTATCGAGTTGCCGGACAATTCTCGTTATGGGATTCATCTCCGTGATATTTCTAATCCGCCGGATATCCTAAACGGTACATTTTATAAGGAAGTTCCTGATGAAAAAAATCGAGTGGACTATTCAAAGCTTAATTTTACGCAAGAAAAAGATAAAGTTTCCGTTCCGGCGGGGAAGTTTGATTGTTACCGTTTTTGGGTTGATACCAAGGAAGACGATGATTATACGGATGAAGGATTTATAATGTGGAGAAGTCCTGATGTCCCATTTTTGGGGGTGGTAAAAATGGAATTTTCTATAACTGAATTTAGCAAAAAGCTTAACTACAGATATCGCAGACAAATAGCGCATGGAAACTGGTTCGTACGCCTATATGCATGGTTTTTAGTAAGAACAGTTCCAGAGCAAGAGCGAAAGGATAATTGTGCAGTTAAACTTTTGTCATATGGGTATAAAGAAAACATTAGCAGGGAGGATCTTTTTTGATAAATAATTTTAAAACAAAAAAGAATGATTTATTCGCAGTGCTTACCGTGATTAGCGCTGTTTTTTTGTATACTTTACCGTTATTGTTGCGTTTAGGTAAGGCAGCGACATTAACCCATAAAAATTGTATTACTGCCTGGTATCGCGCTTATTTTTTTGGACTTTATCCTTATGTTAGTATGTTTTTAGAACGGCAATTCCCTTTATGGTGTCCTTTTCGCGAAGGAGGATTTCCTTGGATTGTATTTCCAGTAGAATTATCATGCAATTTATTCTCATTGTTTATGCTGCCGATGGGAGTAGTGCGCGGCCTTAATTTTGGCTGGTATATTCTATATTTTGTTGGTGCTCTATCGATGTTTTATTTAACAAGAAAAGTTTTAAAATATAATGTTTATGGAGCTACTTATTCTTCTATCGTTTTTTCAATGTGCGGATTTTTTTCTTTTATGCAGACGTTGAGGCTTAATACCAGAGAAACACTGTTATTGCCGCTTTTGGTTGTATTTTTGTTAAAGTCAAAACAAGATAATAGATTTATCATATTTACATCTCTAGTATTAAGCTTATTCGTAAATTCCTTATTTTTTTTCCCGGTAGTTGTTTTGTTCCTCTTTCTGGTTGCTGTTTTAAATACATTTAAGAAAGATAATTTTTTGTTAATTATAGAAAAAAGATATCTGGTCATATTTACGGTCAGTTTAATAGTAGCCCTATTTTTATCGGCATACAAATTACTGCCTATAATGGAACTCTTAAAAGTAGATAGAAGAGTTTATGAGTTAGCATACAATAAGGCTATTGTAGGAGCAAATACGTTTTCTTTGCTGGCTAGGCATATGTTTATTCCAGAAAATTCAAATGTCGGGACAATGTATCTAGGATTTTTACCGGTATTGTTGTGTCTATTTTCTGTTATATTGTACTTCAAACATGTAAAAAAATGGTTCATTATTCTAGTTATTTTTATTATTATTACTTTTGGGCCGAACTCTTTTTTTGACTTGAATTATTTGCTTTGGCATTTACCGATTTTAAAATCAATCCGCGAAATTTCAAAATACTATTCGCTTATAACAGTATTTCTTATAAGCTTGATTTGTGGTAGATTTTTCCCTGTTATCTCAAGGTTGAAAAAAGGAAAGTCCCGGAGCGTTTTGCCAGTGATTATAATCCTCATTACGTTTATCGATCTTTTGTCATCCAATATCGGGTATTTTAATATTTATAATACTGATCTAATATTGCGAAAACCTAGAAATTATGTTGCTCATGTTAAAGCAATTAATGTGCATAAAGGGGACGAAGGCGGGATCGAACCATTACGTCTTTCATTATACTTAAATGGTTTTGGTTTGATCAATGCGCAGTATCATAACAGCATAAAATATTTTAAGGACACCTTTGTTACTCCTAAATATTTTGTTATGCCAGAGTATGTGTTTATTGCGCCCAGCACAAAAGTATTTGTGCTTTTAAATCCAGCTTACAGAGCGGAGGCTTACTTTTTTAATGAGAAAAACCGGGTGGATTATTTTTCGATTACACCCGGATCTATTGATATAAAAGCAAATATTTCCGAGCCGGACACGATAATTATAAATCAAAAATATTCAAAAGGCTGGAAATCAGAATATGGGGAAACGTTCAATTCCAACGGACTTTTGGCAGTGAAAATGGCAAAAATAGGAGAGCAGAGCATTCGTTTGAAATATATACCGGGATTCTTTTATAGGGGGATAGTGATCTCCGTGTTAACATTATTGGCTATTTGCTGCGCATTTTTTTATCTGGTAAAGAGGATTTGATATTTAATAATAATTTTCCGGAAAAGGGTTGTAGATTTATAAATTTTCTCTGTTAGGAAAATTATAAATTAGTAGAATAAGGGCATAAGCATGGACTTTTTAACTTCGGGTAATTGGAAGAAAAACAAGAGGATATATTTTTTATTATTATGGTGTTGTATAATTGTAGGGTTCATTCTTAGTGTGCTGTTATTAACGAAAGATTATTTTATTTATAATGATGGAGCCTGTTATGCTATTTCGGGAAAGAACTTATTTAGTGGGAATGGGTATGAATGTTTTGGCAAGCCGCAACTATGGTTTCCGCCGTTATACCCGATACTTATTGGGGTGGCTGATTTAATAGTAAAGGACTTAGAGTTTGCGGTTCATTTGGTGTCGATTATGGCATTTTTAATATCGATACCTTTATTTTTTATGGCAGCGGAATTGATGTTTAATGCTCGGGTTGCATGTTTTGCAAGTGTAATTTTTGTTGTCAATAAGTTGATGTTAGAAATTTCTTATAGTGGGTTTCCCCATGCGCTAGATGTTTTGCTTGCAATTATAATTATTTATTATGGAGTGCATATACTCAAAAATACTATTTTAGATATTAAAAAATTTTTTATTCTTGGCTGTTTGTTTGGCTTTTCGATGCTGAACCGAGCAGAAAATATTATCACGTTTTTTTCTGTGTCCATGGTGCTTGCTATATATAAAAAAGGATGGCAGTTTAAGAGGCTGAAATATTTTATGATAACGTTACTTGTTGCGGCATCGATAATAGCACCATATGTAAAGTTTTTACATGTTTATACGGGTAAGTGGACTCTTACTACTAAGTTAATAAATTTAAAGTATTATGAGTATGTGACATCAAATGATGACTTGGCGCGGGAAAAGAATTCAATGGCAAATTATCATTTCTTGAACATAGGCAAGGGGGATTTTGATATTCTTGAATATGTAAGAAAGAATAAAACAGCGTTAATTAAAAGATATGTCCAGGGGGTGATAAAATTGATTAGCCAATTAAATAATATTTTATATGGTTCTGTGTTTGTATGGCTAATTGTATTACTTAGCTTATTTGGTAAAAATAGAATTGAAAATAGAATAAAAGCTTTGCTTTTTTCAATGCTTGCGATATTTTTAATAATACCTTTTGGTAATGTCCTTAGCAGATATTTTGCTGCCGGATTGCCAGTATTTTTTTTATTTATGGCTAAAGGGTTGGATAATATGTTTAAAGTTCGGATACGGCTTTTTAGTAGCAAAGCAAATGCTTTACTGCGCATTATGATAATAATTGTATTCTTGCTGCCAATGTTTATGGGGGCTTCTGATGTTATGCTAAAAAATAAGGATATACCGATAGAACATAAAAGACTGGGCATTTGGATGAAGAATAACATACCAGACATATTTGGAAAAAAAATAATAGCTCAGAAAATTTGGAGCACTTTTTATGCAGGAGCTCAATTTTCAGGCAAAGTGCCTTACCTTGATGATATTGATGAAATTATGCAATTTCTAAAGGAAAGCGAGGCGGATTTTTTAATAGTCGATGAAAGAAGCGTAAAAAAACAGTTGCATGTACTTGAGCCGCTACTGGATAATGGCGGATATGTTAGTTTAAGCATGATCCATAGTATTAAGAATCCGAAGAGGATTGTACTGTATGAAATCAACAGATGATTTTGAAGTTTAATTTTAGATATACATGGGAAATAGATTTTTTGCTTATGAATAATATATTAACAATTGATTTAGAGGATTGGTATCAGACCCAGGCTTTGCGGTCAAGAATAAAAGTAACAGACTGGGATAAGAAAGATGATAGATTACCATTGCTTACCTTAGAGATTTTGCGTGTTTTAAGAAGCGCTCAGGTAAAAGCAACTTTTTTTGTCGTTGCATATAATGCTAAACGTAATCTCTCGTTGCTTAAAATGATTTTAAAAGATGGCCATGAATTAGGGTTGCACGGATATTACCATACGTTAGTTTACAAACAGACACCGGAAGAATTTAGAAAGGAAATGAAATATTCAAAGGAATTAATTGAGGATGCTTGCCAAACAAGAGTGATCGGATTTAGGGCGCCTAATTGGTCTATAAATAGGAATAATTTATGGGCATTGGAAATCTTGTCTGAACTTGGATTTTTATATGATTCTAGTTTGATGGTAAAGTTGCTGACTAAGCATATAAGAAATATACCAATTGATATGCTGGAGATCCCTAGGTCGACATTTAGCTTGTTAAATTTTGAAATTCCTTTTGGTGGAGGAGTTTTTTTTAGGGCATATCCTTATTTTATAACAAAGCGCTTTATATCTGATGCGAATAGAAATGGCAAGAAGGTTATGGTATATATTCATCCATGGGAATTTGATTTAGATCAACATTCGGATTATTCTTTTGGTATTAGAAAAGTGATAAATAATTTTAATCGTTCTAAAATGGATTTAAGGTTTAAGTCTTTGTTGGCAGATTTTAAATTTAGCTCAGTTAGAGATATTTTTTTTGATTAGGAAGGTAAGACTAAAATGAAAGCTGACATAGCAATAATAATACCGGTTTTTAACGAGGTAGAAACAATAAGGGAAGTTGTTTTAGATATAATAAAGAATTATAAAGGCGTAGAAATAATTGTTGTTAATGATGGGTCTACTGATGGTTCTCTCGATAGAATTAAAGATATTGATGTTAAAGTGCTGAACAGTAAAAAAAATAGAGGGTATGGTGCAGCCTTAAAAACAGGGATCAGTTATACAGATAAAGAGCTTATTGTAACTATTGATGCTGACGGAGAACATTCAGTTAAGCATATAGAACGGCTAATATCCGAAGCTGATTGCTGCGATATGGTAGTTGGGGCTAGGGCTGCTGAATCAGTATCCACTTTTCCTTTATTGCAGAAAATAGCTAAAGGAATAGTGTATGCTTTATTTTTGTCGATTTTGAAGGTGAAAATTTTAGATGTTAATTCTGGGTTAAGGTTAATTAAAAAAACTATTATAGAAAAATATTTCGATTTACTTCCTGATGGGTTTTCATTTACTTCAACTCTTACTTTAACTATGGTTTTAGAAAAAAAGAAAGTGAAGTATGTCCCGGTAACTGATTTTAAAAGAAGACGCGGTTCAAAGGTGCATATATTTTCTTACACAATGAATTTCATTAAGTCTTATTGCAAGGTTTTGTTTTACTTTAAACTAAAAAAAGGAGTTTTTAGCAAAATAGCTTAATTTATTTAAGAAAAGGGAAGATTAAATGAGTTTTTTATTGTTCGGGTTAAAAAGAAAAAAAATTCGTTCTTTAGCTAAAAAGTTAATACGTTCCAGTATAGGGACAATAGATGGCAAAGCAGGCAATTATAAGGTAATAGAGCTATTGCATAGAGGTTTAATTTTGTCTAACGCATATAAAAAAGATGACCTATTCTCTAGCATACAAATACAAACAAAAACCGGATGTAATTATAGCTGTAGATTTTGTCCGGCTAATAAAGATTTAGTAAACTTATATGGTGGGGAGTCTAATTATGCAAAGATGTCGATTGAGCTTTTTGAGGATATTATTTGCCAGTTATCTAAAATGAAATTTTCGGGGAGGATTTCTCCGTATCTTATGAACGAGCCTTTACTTGATGGGCGACTTCCAAGATTTGTCGCAATTACAAAAAATAAGTGCCCGAATGCATTTATATTTATCCAGACAAATGGAAAATTACTTAATAAAAAGATGTTAGTGGAATTAGTTGATGCGGGCATTGATGAGATATATGTAAACGATTATACGGAAAATGGTATTATTTTAAAACTTCTTATAAATATGGATATCCCAAGAAGGTATAGAGAAAGACTTACCCTGGAAAAAAGGTCATTAGATGAGAAATTGACAAATCGAGCGGGTAATATTTTTGTTAGTAATAAAATATATAATGTTCCTTGTCTTAAACCTTTTAAACAAATGTTTATAACCTTCAATGGGATTGCAGTGCTTTGTTGTCAGGATTGGCAATTTTTACAACAAATGGGAGATGTTAAGAAAGGCTCTTTAATGAGTATTTGGAACAATCATGCCTATAAGATGATTAGAAATAATTTGGGAAAATCACAAAGGGCTTTTAATGTTCTTTGTAGCAGATGCGATAGCAGTGGATTGTGGTAAAGAGCAGGTTTATTCCGCAGTCATGTTTAATTTGGTGTCCTTTAATTTTTGTGGTAAAATAAGCAATAGGTTGAGTTAATGCTGCTATCGTGAGCAGAAATAGCATAAAGAAAATATCTTAATTTAATTATTTTAATGGATAAAAATTACTTAGAAATTGATGATAGCCATTCCAACCTCAATGGCTTACCAGAGATAGCAATTATCGGACTTGGCAGGTGGGGTGGAGGGCCATTGTTAAACACATTAAAACAATTTCCTGTCACCATACATGCCGTAGCAAAGTCTAATTATAAAAACTGGAAGGAGAAAAAAGATACAAAAGAACTTCCTGAAAATATTTTGGTTTATAGCTCTGAAAAATACGACGAAGAAATTTTGAAAAACAAGAATATTAGGGCAGTAGTTATCTCCACTCAATTTAGTACTCATTTTGAATTATCTAAGCAGGCACTTTTATCAGGGAAAGATGTTTTTGTAGAAAAACCATTCACAAGGACATTTCGACAAGCGAAAGAATTGCTGGAGATTGCGGAAAAGAACGGTTGTATATTAACAATAGGTTATGAGTATAGGTATTCTTCTAATATAAGATGGCTTGGAGAGGTGATTAGACGGGATGAGTTGGGTAAAATTACCGAGATTGAACTCAACATGTTAAATCCGCTTGACAACAGGAAGTTGGATATGAGTTCTAATGTTTGCGAAGATTTAGCTTCGCATATGTTAAGCTTGCTACATTCACTGTTCGGGGAGCGAGATATATCTGAACTTAGAGTGGATACAGATATCCCCTGTGATATGGCAAAAATTTCTTTTAAATATTGTAAGGGATATAACCAGGATATAAAAGTATGTATTAATGTAGATCGTAACTATAAGGGGAATAATAGAAATAGGACGATTATTTTAAAGACAACTAAGTTAGTTTTAATCTTGGACTATCAAAAAAGCGAGGTTGAAGTTCTCGATATAAATGGGAGTATTATAAGTGATCTAGCTAACGGTCTTTCCAGAGAATTATTGCAGGAAGTTGAAGATAAAAGTAACTTGGAATTAGAATTTGAAGATTTTTTACAAGCTGTAAAATCACGTCAAGCTGGTATAAATTCTGCTCAATCGCTTTTGTGTATATCTGAAACTATAGAGTGGATAAATGAATTAATGGTGTCTTGTCAGAATGGGTGGCAAGACAAAGAATTAAAGTGGATATTAAGACATCGTCCGAATATAGTAGAAGAAGTATATCATAAACTTTTATATGAACCATGGTTATCTTTTTCCGTTATAGCTAGCCAACTTAACCTGAGTCTTAGTTCATTGCAAAAAATTTTGGAAAAGATATTAGAGGATCCTTTGTGGTGTGAAAAGGGAAAAGAAGAAATCAGGAACGGGAGATTCGCTACAGCGTCTTATTTTAGTAATACTGAAAGATTTGCCGATGTTGAAAGAATTTATAAGGTTATTAGAGGGGAAAAATATCTTTATCCCAAAAAGGTTGAATTCCATGTAGGTGTAGAATGTCCTGCTAATTGCGTTTTTTGCTATAGGAATATTAATGGGCAGAGACAGGCATATGAATTGGAGATTAAAGATGGTTTTAGTAAATTAACTCCGGATGATTATGTGAGGTTACTCAAAGAGCTCGCTGATAATGGCACTTCGGAGATCTATGTTTCCGGAGGTTTGGAGCCATTGACTGATTTTGATAGCACAGGTACGATTATTAATTATGCGATTTCAAGAGGTTTGTTTGTTTTTTTATATTCAAATGCGATTCCTGATACATGGGATAAAGCTGTTCCGTTGATTTTAAAAACTAGCCAGGCTAGAATCAGTTTAGGCGCGGCAAACCATGAAACATATCACAAAGTTTATCGTGTTAGTAATGATCCTGCTCGGTCGAAAATGATATTTTACAAAGTATTAGGCAGAGTGAAAAATTTAGTTAAGGAAAAGAGAAAACTTGGTTCTAAAACCCAAATAGGGATTCAAATCCTGCTTACTTTAACTAATTTTCAAGAAATAATTCAGTTAGCAAAACTTTCAGATAGTATCGGAGTTGATTTTTTAGATATCCGTTCAGATTATATGGGTATTGTTCGTTTCAGCCATGAAGAGAAGGCAGAGCTTGCAAGACTTCTTTATTTAACAAAAGAAAAACAGGAAAAGGGAGAGTTTGGTAGTCTTAGGATATCCGTTCCGGATAATTTTAAACTAATCGGGGATAACGGTATTATAGGAACTTCAATATATGTTTTTCCTGAGGAGAATTATTCTAAACGCGGAATTTTCTTTTTTGAATTAACGATAGATCCTTTTGGGATTGTATTCGGTACAACTACTTCAGCAAACCCAGGTATACGCAGAGATTGGGGGAAAAAACAAATTTTGGGAAAACTTGGACCGGGGGTGAATATTAGAAATATATTGGAGACGGCTATGGAAAGAGAATTTAAATTAGCTGCAAATACAACCAATGTATTTACTAAACAGATATTGCTTGAAATAAAACGAGTTGAGGACAATATTGCTTTAGCTATTCCGTTAGATTTAATTAAAAATCCGTTTGCTTCAAGTAAAACTGTAAGCAGGCTCATTAAACGTTAAGATTTATGAGTTTCACAGAGTTCTGAAAAGATATGCGATTAACGTGACATCTTATGCAATAAAGTTCGCTTTGTAGCATTCGCCCTATTTCAATTGACAAAGTTAAGTTAATTTGATAGTATTCAAAAAAAGAAACATTATAGTAGCTTGCTATAAAAAAGGAGGATATAGATGCAAAAAATGAAAGCTTTGTTAGTTTTTCCAGGGATATTATTTTTAGGATTGATTCTAAATGTACAATTGCCGGTTCTTTCTTTTGCCGAGGATTTAAATTACGATATGTATGAGTATAGACCGTTGACTGTTGGTACTAGTTGGAATTATACTGCGAAAGGATTGATGTCTTTTGATGAAGTATTTGCTGAAAAGGTGGTGCGGGAAGAAGATTATAGTGGAGTGAAAGTTGTATTAGTTAGACATGGTTCAGGGTGGATTGATTATTTAGAAAAGACTGACGAGGGAATAAAAAGGTATAAACATGTTGGTCCAGATAGTGAGAGTTATGGAGTTTATTATCCGCCGGCCATACAATATCCCAGATATATAAAAATTAATGATATCTATAGTAGAGAGAATATATTAAAGGATTTTTCGATTAAAGATGATTCTTTAATTGGTGAAGTTAAGGAAGTTTTTACTTTTCAGCTTTTAGGAATAGAAGATGTTACAACCCCTGCAGGAAATTATAAAGATTGTTTAAAAACACTATCTAAATGGAAGATTTATAATCAAAATGGAGAGCAAGTTAGAGATAAGGTATTGCTTACTTGGAGTGCAAAGGGTATCGGAAATGTAAAGGCAATTTATTCTAAACACAGAAATGGCGAACTTGTTGACTTCTCCGAGGGGTATTTAACCAATTTTGATATTAAGTAAAATGAATGTAGATTTATAATTTTGCTGTAATATATAAATGCTTCGGCAATAAATAAAAAAATATAGTATTTCAGTTTTAGAAGGGTAATGTGTGGAATTTCTATAAAAACCAGCATGGAAATTTCAAGCTTCGGATGATGGTTGTAGTGTATATAATTTTTCTTTTATTTTTAGAGTTAGGGTTGCGTCGCAGTGTTCCTTATAAAAATAGCCTTCCGGATATTATTCAAGCTAGTGATGTTTCTGGGATGGAGTATGAATTGAAGCCTAACACAACCAGCATATTTGAAGGATGTGGTTTCCGTCTCAAACCGACACAAGTAGTGATTAATTCCTATGGTATCCGTAATGATGAATTTAACCTGCGTAAACAAGCTAATAAATTTCGTATTTTAGCTGTTGGAGATTCGGTAGTATTTGGCTGGGGAGTTGAGAAAAAAGAAAGTTTTGTATATCTCCTGGAACAAATGTTAAATAATCGTTCTTCCTTGCATCGTTTTGAAGTGCTTAATTTTGGGGTTCCGGGTTATAATTTAACACAAGAAGTTGAATTAGTCGGTGCTAAGGGTATCATCTTGGAACCGGATTTAATAATTTTTTATATTACTGATAATGACTTGCGGGAAGCGATTGATTATAATAATATAAATCCAATACATCGATATTTACCAACTATAATAAAATCAACAGCGATTTACAATTTTTTATATACAAGATTAATTAGGATAGTAGAGTTGTTTGCAAGAGATAAAAGCCATTCCGAAGGGGTGTTTAGTCAGGCAAAAGAGAAATTGCTTAGTTTGCCACAAAGTATCCGTGATAGGATTATTTTTTTTGCTGAAAATGAAGGAATATTATCAGGCATGATAAGAGAAAACGGTTTTTTTATAACTGTGGCAGAAATAAACTTGTATAAAAATGATTTAGTTTTTAAGAATGATTGGCATCCGAATCAGGATGGCCATAGAGCTATTACATGTGAATTGTATGATACTGTAATGCATTTTTTTGAAGAAAATAAATTAGAAAATGCATATAATTTTTATTGAAGACTTATTTAGTGAAGATCAGCTTCGCGGTGAACCGCTGAATATACTTCAGCTTTCAGCAATTTTAAAACAGGCCGGACATGTAGTAAGTCTTTTTGACTTACGTGAAGCTGCGCGTATAAGAGATGCAATAAAAAAAAGCGATAGAGTTATTCTCGCTTATTCATTGCGCACGGGATTTCATGTTAGCAAAATTAGTTTTAATGCACGGATAAAGAAAGAATTTCCCTTTGTATTTTCTGTTGTGGGAGGTCACCATGCGACTTTTTCTCCGGAATGCATTAATGAAGAGGGAATTGATGCCGTTTGTCTTGGTGAAGCAGACGAAGCCCTGTTGGAGTTATGTGATAAATATGAGACGCGACAGGATGTATTCAACACACAGAATTTTTGGCTAAAAAAAAATGAACAAATAATTAAAAACAAGTTGAGGCCGCCAGTAGAAAATTTAGACATACTGCCGCTTTTTGATAGAGAACTATTATATCAATATGGAATAAAGAAAGACCAGCCAATAAAAACCCATATTACTTCCCGGGGGTGCCCATTTAGCTGTACATACTGTTATGCGCCAGCTTGGAAAGCATTATATCCTGGTAATTTTAATTTCTTTCGTCAACAATCGCCACAGCGGGTTATTCAAGAGATCGAACATATTAAAAAACAAGCAGTCTTAAAATTTTTGATTTTTGAGGATGATATATTTACATACTCAAAAAAATGGTTGCGTGTATTTGGCGAACTATATAAAAAGCATGTAAAAATCCCATATTGGGTATATACGCATGTTAAAGTAATTGATGCTGAAGTAGCAGATATATTGGCAGAAAGTAATTGCCGAATCGTAGGGATGGGGATAGAATCCGCATCTTTTCATATCAGGTCAAAAATTTTAAATCGGGATATGAGTAATGATGAGATTATCCAAGCATGTAATTTGCTAAAAAAGAAAAAAATAAAGATTTGTCTCGGCAATATCATGGGTATCCCAGGAACACAATTATCCGATGATATCAATACATTACGTTTTAATATAATAATTAATCCTGATTTGCCAGTGGCCTCAATTCTTTATCCGTTCCCGGGGATGGATATCTTAAAATTAGTTAAGAAAAATGGGATTGGTTTAACAGATTTTAATCAGTATTCTTCCATGAGATATCCGAAAATGATTTTAAAATGCAAACAACATAAGAAAATTGAACGGCTTGTTAGCCTTTTTTATATTATTGTTAAAGTTCCTTTGCTGATGCCGTTTGTAGAACTGTTGTTGTTAGTTCCGAATAAATTTATTGGATATTTTATATCTAAAATACTAAAAGCTATAACGTTACAGAGGGTATTCAATTTTAAGTTTTCTGTAAAAGATTATTTTTGTTTTATTAGGCTGTTTATTCTTTTTCTAAAGAGGAAGGAAGTATGACGCTAAAAATAAAAAATAAAATACAGCTTAAAAAGCCTTTGCCTGTAATTCTGTGGGTGCTAGCAATTAATTTTTTCGTACATAGATTTGAATTGTTAAATCAGTATTGCGTATATCCAGATGTCTGGCCTCACTTTATAATTTACGGATTAAAAGATAAAACATTATTCGCACAAGATGTTATTATGCAAAGTATCAGAGCTAATATTAATATAAGCGAAGCAATATTTCCTGTGAATAAACTTTTTCTCCCAGGGGCTCTTTTCTTTAGTTCTTATTTCAATTTAAATGCGATTTTAACTTTGCATTCAATTATATATTCATTGGTATTTGCTGTTTTTATCTATTACATTGGCTGTATATGGTTTCAAAATGGAAAAGCTCAGTTGTTTTCTCTATCAATAATGTTGTATTCTCTAACGATGGATACCTTTTTTGGCGGAGGGATTCGGGGAATAGGCATGCTTATTAGCGCGGGTATTTTACTGGCAATGCTAAAAGAGCAGTGGATAATGGTATGTATCTTGATGCCGGCCACGTATTTTTTTTATTTGCCGTTACTGCCTTTCATTTGCTGCTGTGCTTTTATTAATATTTTTGTTGAAATAAAAGCCGGGAAACCTTTTTATAAAGAAAAAATGAGCACTTTTTTTTTAATTGCAGGAATAATGGGGATAATACTTGCGAATAATAACCGAGTATTATTTACAAACTTACCGGAGGTATTTGTTTGGAAATCAAAAATTGGGCAAGCAGATCACAACCCGATTTTTTTATTTATAATGAATTATTTGCTTAATGCTCATGAGCATAGTAGGTTGTATGGGCCGATCACTTTATTTATCATAGCAGGTGTGGTAGGGTTATTTATCGCAAAAAAATTATGTTATAAGGACATATTGTTTGCTGAAAAGCAGTTTTTTTATGCGATGGTACTTTCTTTTTTATTTTGCAATTTTATCGATGTTGGCGCGGCGTCGCGCCAGCTTATTTTTACGGTACCGGTAATTATTTCTGTTATTTTTTGCCGGTATTTGCTAACCAAACAGGTTGGTGCGTTTATCCTTCAGTATTTTTGCGTCTTTTTTTTGGTGATCAATCTTGTGCGTCCTGATATAACAAACGATTTGGTTAATGAAAAATCGAATAAGCTATTATACGAACGTATATCCGGTTTGGATAGAAATGTATTAATATTATCTCATCCTCAGTACGCTTTACCGATTAGTTTTTTTACAAAACGCACTGTTTTCAATAATTGGCGTCTTTTGAGATCAGGATGCATACGACCTTTTATTGAAAAACGTTTCTTTGAAGAGACTAAAAGAAGGATGGAACTCTCATTGCAGACGTTATATGCAAATTCCGAAGACGCGATTAAGCAGTCTATACGAGAAAACGGCATAACTCATATAATGGTAGATACCTACTATTATTCTAATAATTACTTGGGATTAGAAGCAGGCGGGGATGACCGCTTTAAAAAACATATAAATAATATACTAAAGCAGAAGAATCCGCAACATGTGTTTATGTTAGAGAAAATGGCCGTTACACACGGGCAGGAGGTGTTGCCTGGTAAATATCTTATTGAAGCCAAGAGTTTATATTGATGATGAGAATTGAAACGAGATTAGTAATTAAGCGGTTTATGTTAGCTGTTTTTTTTGCGCTGCGTTATGGTGGATTGAGGAAACTTATTAACCTTATCTATAATGAATACGAGCGTAGAAGAATGGTTCCCAGCTTAAAAAGCAGGCCATATTTTATAAAGCTGCAGGTATCAAATTATTGTGAAGCAGGCTGTAAGTATTGCATTCGTAATTATGCTCAAGCACCTTTTCAAATGCTTTCTTATGAGAAAGCTATGGCAATTATTGATCAGGTTTGTGAAAATACTTATCTGATGGCTTTTCATTATTCGGGAGAGTCTCTTATGAATAAAGATATTTTTAAGATTGTGCAATATGCGCATAACTGCAATATTGCTACATATTTAAGTACTAATTTATTGCACCTTTCTGATTTTAAAATTTCCGAAATTTTTGAAAGTGGACTGGATCTACTGACAATTTCAATAGATGGGATTTCGCAGGAAACATATGGAGTATATCGTGAGCAAAAAAATATAAAACTTATTTTAAATAACATGCAGAAAATTATAGCAGAAAAGAAGCGAATGAGGCGTAGATTTCCTCTTGTAAATTTACAATACCTGGTTATGAATCATAATGTATATGAGATTGAACTAGTAAAAAAGCTTGGTCGTGAATATGGAGTTGACATGATTGACTTTAAGCCTATTGGGACAAAAGATAAAGCTTTTTTGCCGAAAAACAAAGAATATGTGCGTGCATCTATTGTTGGCTTAGTAAAAAAACGGATGCCATGTTGGTGGCTTTGGGGGGCGGCAGTCGTGTTAAATAGTGGGAGTATTGTCCCTTGTTGTATGGCTACGGTCAGAGAAGATGATTATTTGGCAGATTCAAAAGAATTACTTTATATCCAGTATAATAATGAACAGATGCGGAAATTAAGAGAAAAACATTCTCAAAATAATTTACATAATATAAAATATTGCGTGGATTGTCCAATTCCTTATGGGGCAATGTTAAACCAGACCATTTAAAAAAATGAAGAAAAATATACTTATTATTGGAAGTGCCGGTTTTTTAGGCGAAGCATTATTGAGGCATCTCTCACAAAAGGATTATAAACTAACAGGTTTTGATAGAACTAATCCGTTCCCGTTGACGTTAAATGCTGAATATATAAAGGGGGATATCCTTGATTATCAATCAGTGCATAAAGCGATAAAAGCAAAAGATGTGGTGATTAATTGTTCTGGAGTTATGCCGAATGCTTCAAAAAAGGAAATGTTTTCTTTACACTCTAATGGCATGGAAAATATTTTAAAAAGTGCGCTAGAAAATACGGTTGATAGAATAATTCATATTTCATCTCCTGCGGTGTATGGTTCTAATGATACGATCCCTTGGGGTGAAGATGCTCCATTGAGAGGGGCTAATGTGCATGCGCAGGCAAAAATTATAGCCGAACAGGTTTGTCAGAAATACAGGATTAAAGGATTATCAGTAACAATTTTAAGGCCAATGCCTCTTACGGGGCATGGAAGATTAGGAGTTTTTTACTTGTTTTATCAATTAATTGAAAAAGGAATTACTATCCCATTGCTGGGGGATGGGAAGAATATAATTCAATTGCTTGATATCGGAGATTTGTGCAATGTAATCACTTTACTTATTCAGCAAGATAAATCACTAATTAATGATGTGTTTAATGTTGGAGCAGAACGATTTTCTACTTTACGTGAAGATATCCAGAACTTGATCAATACTGTTAACAGTAAATCACGATTATGTTTGTTCCCAGCTTTTCCCATAAAGATCATACTTAATATACTTACGAAAATTGGGATATCGGACATTTATTACCCAATGATTGCTATTTTAGATAAGTCAATTATACTTTCAAACGAAAAAATTAAAAAACTTGGTTGGAAAGCAGTCAAGAGTAATACAGAGTCATTAATAACAGGCTACTATTGGTATTTAAAAAATAAAGAGAATATTATTGAAACAAAAACTAATCGCGGAAAATCTTCAAATAAAGCGTCTCGTTTATTAAATATCCTTTTTAAAAAGGCTTCGAAGTAATAGCAGAAGCCAAAGTCTTACGGTATTAAATTGGCGTAATATAATGAGAATAGTAAAGTTGCAAAAAATCATGCGTCGTAAATATGAAGCAGATGCATAAAAAGCAAGGTATGCTTTGCTTGCCCATGCATTTAAATCCTTTCTGCTTAATATTACGTCAGGATTTTCCCATAATCGTGTTTCTATCGTGTTGTTTAGATAAGATTCAAGCCAGGGGTCTTTATTGAATTTTTTTAATATTTTATTATAGATATCTGTGTAAGGCAATGGTACAGTAACTATAAACTGCGCAAAATGTAATGGCAATTTTTTTGCAAACTGAATGGTGTCAGAAATGCTATTTATTGTATCACCGCTATTCCCAATCATAAAAAAGCCTAAAGTTATAAAATTACGTTTTACGGTTGCAGCTATAATGTGTTCTATATTGTTTAGAGACGTTGGACGTTTCAGTGTCTTTAGTATATCGCTACTTCCTGATTCAATCCCATAATGAATGCTAATGCATCCAGCTTTTTTCAGCTCATCTAATAAATCAGGGTCCATGTAATCAGTACGGGTACGGATTGCCCATTTTATATCTATTTTATGTTTTCGCAGTTGGCTGCAAAATGATATTGTCCTTTCGCGATCTATGGTAAAAGTCGAATCCAAGAAAGTGATTTCTCTGATTCCGAATCGATAACGGCATTCTTCGATTTCTTCTATAGTTTTTGATAGTGTTCTTTTTTGGTACGGGATCTGTCTGTCGGTGCAATAGGTACATTTGAAAGGACATCCGATACTGGTTATCATTGTTGTAAATTTACTATGGATGGAAAGAGCTGAACCATATAGGCCGTTATTAATAAGTTCCCGAGCTGGAAAAGGGAGTTCATCAAGCACATAGGCATCTTCTGGAGGATTTTGAATGATTTTATTATCCTCTTGATAAACGATGCCATTAATGTGCTTAAAACTTTTTTTGCGTGCTATTGTTTCGATAATAGATGGCAGGGAGGAGAACCCTTTACCAGAGAGAACGATATCTATTTGCTTGTTTTTAGCGACTATTTCAGGATAAAGCTGGGGGAAATGTCCTCGAGCAATAATTACAGCGGATGATATTTTTCTGATCAACTTTAAACAATCGATTTCATAACGGGGATTGAAAATGTTGATGGATGAACAGACAATATCCGGCTGGTTATTTTTTATATATAAAATAATGTCTTGTAGTGAAAAATAGTCTAATTCACAATCAAAAATTTTTATGTTATGCCCATTTTTTTTAAGTAATGCTGCTGAATAAAGCAGCCCCAAGGGGGGATAACGGACAAGCCATTTGCAATACAGCGTTGAAGAAAGACACCCTCCGGGATTAATGATACTCGATGCTGAGGAAGTCCCGGCTTTAAGAGGGAAACGAATAAATAGGATATTCATAAACGAATAATTTTAGTTGCAAATAATTTATATAGAATAATCACGTCAATTAGAGTTATCAACCTAATTTCACTTTACAAAACATATTTAATATGTTACATTAAAGTTAAATAAAATCAAGGTTATTAATTACATTTATCATAAAAAAAGGAAAATATGATTTATTGGAGACCTGTTCCCAGGGGAAAACCACGTCCCCAAAAATAACTGTTCTTAAAGTATAGAGTATATAGAGAGTATTGGTAATATTAAGTAAAATGCTAATATTGTGCTATATAAAAATTCTGGGTTTATGCTAAGCGTAGTTGATATTTTCCCCGGATTATAATGTCTTCGGTTTATTTCTTAAGCTTATAGACATATAACATATTGTTTTAATAGGAAAAGCTTTTTAATGTGAAAATTTTGCTTTTATCCCCTCCCAGACAGTATTGGCCATTCATAGGTGAATATGATAATTTTATTCTGCCGCAGCATTTGGCTTGTTTAGCAAGTGTATTAGAAAAAGATGGTTTTGAGGTTAATGTATTGGATTGCATGGCTAGTAAATGCGGCTGGAAAACTCTTGCTGAATATATAAAAAAGAATCAGCCAGAAGTTGTTGCCTGCGGAGAGAATCATGCGTTGTATAGCCATGAGGTTGTTAAAGTATTTTCTCTAGTAAAAACTATTAATTCAGCTATAATTACGATTGCTGGGGGAACTCATTTTTCTGTTTTAGCTGATGATTATGCAAAAAATCGGGATATCGATTTTATTGTGATTGGTGAAGGAGAAATTACATTGCTTGAATTAATGCGTGAATTACGCTCAGGCAGGAGTAATTTTAAAAAAATACCAGGTATCGCGTATTTTTTTGATAATGAAATTGTTTACACTCCACACCGTAGATTAATTGAAAATCTTGATGAATTGCCTCATCCGGCATACCATTTAATGCCGATGGATGCTTATGGGAAATCGCGTTTTTTATTTTCTCCGGGGGGGATAACAATTCATCACAGCAGGGGGTGTACTGGTAGTTGTAAATTCTGTGCTTGGTGGCTACAAATGGCAGATCGTAGAGAAAAAGACGGAAAAATTGAGCTTAGACCGCGTTGGCGTACAAAAGGAGTTGCTAAAACAATAGAAGAAATAAAAATTTTATACCATGAATACGGAAAAAAATGCTTTATTTTCGTCGATGAATCCTGGAATATAGACAGTTTATGGAATAATGATTTTGCTGAACAAGTATTGAAGGAAAAATTAAAAATAAATTATTTTGCTTTTATGCGCGCTGATTGTATTATTCGGGACCAGAAAAAGGGGATATTCAGAAAATTGGTCAGTTCAGGTCTTGCGCATATTTGTGTTGGTATTGAACGCTGCGAATCGGATATCAATGCGCGGTTTAATAAGAGTTTTGGCACCAGTGAAATAACCAGGGAGTGTTTTTCAATATTAGAACAGTATCCGCAAGTTTTTCGCCAAGGAACTTTTATTGTCGGGCTCGAGAATGACTCGAAAGAAAGCATGATGCGGCAGGTAAAGTTTGCACGGGAATTAAAAGCGGATTACCCCGCTTTTCATCCGATAACTGTTTTGCCCGGGACCGCGTTGTGGAATGAAATGAAAGAAAAAGGCAAGTTGGAACATGTGAATTTTGGCAAATACGATTGGGCTACGCCGCATTTTTCGACAAAATATTTATCAATTGAAGAAGTTGATTTTTTGATCTATGAGATGAATAAGGCATTTGCCACTTTGTCGTGGCTATTGCGGGGATTATTCTCGCCATACCGGTATAAACGGGATTTATATATTTGGTGGCTACTTGTTAGCGTTAAAATTGCGCTGGAATCATTGGCGGCCTTTATTAATCCTTTTCGGAGAAATGTCTTTTCAGCTTTAGTAACGCCAAAATGGTACGATAATTAGTATGAAAAAAATAATTTGCAAAGGAAAACAATTTTTATTGGCATTGAATATTTCATATCGTACTTTTTCATTTTTAAACGGAGTCCAAATCGTGAAATTTATTTTTAAAAGGTTTGTTTTAAGACAACATGTTCCTATGCTTGGAATTTTTTCTGTTACGTACCGTTGCCAATGTTCCTGCGTACACTGTGGAGTCTCGGAGTATATCAATAAAAAAATGACAAAAGAATGTACAGAAGAAACAAAAAGGGTTATTGATGTATTTGTTAGGTATGGAATGCTTAAAGTTAATTTTTTTGGTGGAGAACCCTTATTACGTAATGATATCGTGTTGCTGGTAGCATATGCAGTTCGGAAGGGGTTGCGTACTTCTCTATCCACTAATGGGATTTTATTGACTGAACCGCGTATTTTAGAATTGAAAAAGGCAGGGATTGGGAATATAACGGTCAGCATTGATAGCGCTGAGCATAAAACGCATGATCGGTTGAGGGGCTATGAAGGGTGTTTTAATGCTGCAGTTAATGCATTACGCTTATGTGTGAAGCACAAAATTCCTGCGGCGATATCATGCTATGCATCAAAACAATCAATAGCGGACAATAATTTATCTAAAATCATTTCCCTCGGAGAGAAAATAGGTGTTGATGCGGTTAAAATACGTATGCCGATTCTTGCGGGTAAATTGAAAAATTCGCAGGAACAGCGATTAAACGAACATGAAATAGAATATCTTAAGGGGCTGTTGAAGGATCATTCCCGGGTCTACATAGAAGAAGCTTTTTATTATGTGGCATTTAAGGAAAAATGTTGTTCTGCGTTGAAAAAACAGCTGATTTATGTTTCTCCTAATGGAGAAGTTCAGCCATGCCCGGCTATTGCCGTATCATTAGGAAATATTTTATCTGAAGGTAAATTGGGAAGAATTTTTAATAAACCGATAGTGAAACAGTTTTATAGTAAATACTCTGGTATAGATTCATGTTTGGTGAATACTGAGCAATTTCGCAGGAGTTATTATCCGATTAACGATGAAGCGGTATTGCCTTTAGCAATAGAAGAACTCCTTCCGTAATTTTTTTTCTCCAAGCGAATAGCAGATATCGCTGGAGACGCGGTTAAAAATAAGCAGGGCCAAGGACCAATATTATATGCGAATACTTCTTATTAATCCGAATAATCCGCTTAATTGTAATGATGCAATGATAAATATTTTTGTCGGGGTGGCTGCGCCGATGGGGCTTTTGAAGATCGCTGCGGTGCTTTTGCAAAAAAAACATGAAGTTAAATTTTTTGATCAATATGTAGAATATAAAAGTAAGAATCAAATATTTGAGTTTATGCGTAATGAGCATCCGGATGTTGTGGGCATATCAGTCATTGCGCCCACGTTTTCGTGGGTTAAAGAATTGTGTTATTTTATAAGAAAGGAATTACTGCAAACGAAAATTGTCCTAGGGAACAGTTTTGCTTCATTATACGCTCAAGAGATACTGCGTGACGAAGTGGCGGACGTTGTAGTTTTCGGTGAAGGTGAATATAGTATGCCGGAGGTTGTCGAGTCGCTTCAAGAAAACAGGCCATTAACATGGATAGCCGGGATTGCTTTTAGACAGGGAGAAGAGGTTGTTATCACAAAACAGCGTGCTCCAATATCCGACTTGGATGCGCTTCCATATCCGGCGTGGAATTTGATTAATATCAATAACTATAATCGGGTGCCCATGCTGGGACTATACGGACCATCTGCGATGATTCAAGGGTCGCGAGGATGCGCATATCATTGTTTTTATTGTTCGCAGGATGCAACATTTCGAAAATTCCGGAAACGATCCATTGTATCGATTGTGGATGAAATGGAATATTTATATGAACACTATCATGTGCCCAATATTATTTTTCTTGATGCGTATTTTCCGTTTTCTATACAGTCAGGTTTTGAGTTTTGTGATGAGGTTATCCGGCGCGGATTACATGAGAAGGTGAGATGGGTTACCGAGACAAAGGTTGATCAAGTAAACGAAGCGCTTTTGAAGAGAATGAAGGAAGCGGGGTTGTATTTGATTATGTATGGCTTTGAAACAGGCAGTGAGCGCATCCTTGCCATGATTAATAAAAATACTTGCCTTGAGCAGGCACACGAAGCCATGAAATATACGAAGAAATACGCTATAAAAACACTCGGCTTGTTTATGATTGGTTTCCCGGAAGAAACAGAAGAGGAGGTTAAGAAAACAATCAGATTCTCTCAGGAACTTGATTGTGATCTGGTAAAATATAATTTACTGATACCGTATCCTGGCACCGGACTGTACGAGCGCTATTTTAGCGATCGGCTTTTTGCGTATAAAAATCCGGATTTGTTTAACAGCTGGTATGATATGGTAATCCAAAAGCATGATGTGTTTAATTGCAGTGTGATATCCGTCCGGCGGTTACGGCAACTACGTATTTTTGCAATTTTGAGTTATTATTTACGTCTACGTGTTCTTTTGCGGCTTTTTATAAAAAGAACGTTGCGCGTAGGTATGTGTTATAAAGTGGTTTGTTTTTTGCTTTATATTTCTTTACGAGGGAAGAAACAAAGAAAAATATTATAATGGTAAGCATGGGAACAAGAGGAGTATAGGATGAAGTCATTACATAAAAGCAATATTGACGCGATGTTCAATATCTGGAATGACATGTATTCTCTTATCGAGTTTCGACGCTGCACGCGTTGCCTTCTGCCTGAAACAATGCCGGGTATTGTTTTTGATACTCAGGGAGTATGTAATTATTGTAATTTATATAAGAAACGAGTAATGCCAGAAGATATCTTGTTGGATGAAATTTTAGCTCCGTATCGGAAAAAAGGTACTGATCCGGATTGTATTGTTGCCTTAAGTGGGGGAAGGGATAGTTCTTTTGGGTTGCACTATGTTAAAAAAGTTCTTGGGTTAAAACCGGTTGCGTATACCCATGACTGGGGATTAATCCCGGACATAGCAAAACGAAATCAAAAAAAAATGTGTGATTCTTTAGGTGTTAAGCATGTTATTACCTATGAAAATGCGAAAAAAATCCGAAAAAATCTTTTGAAGAATATCAAGGCATGGCTTAAAAAGCCTGCGTTGGGAATGCTTCCGTTGCTGATTTCTGCAGATAAAAAACCGTATTATTATGCGCATAAGATTAAGAAGAGTACAGGGATAAAATTAATGGTTGCTTGTTTGGGGCATAATTATGAGGTGCCGGCTCTTAAAATGGGGTTTTGCAATATTTTCAACAAATATCCGAGGCTGACTCATGAAATCTCGTCGCCTGATAAATTAAGGCTTGGGTTATATTATTTTAAACAGTGTTTAGCGAATCCCTTATATATCAATAGTTCGTTATTAGATACTTTGCATGGATATGCGTCTATGTTTTTCTTACCGATTCAAACGAATGGCGATGTTTTATTGTTTAAGTATATAAAGTGGGATGAGCAGGAGATTACAAAAACATTAATTAATAATTATGGGTGGGAATGCCCTTCTAATACTAAGCTCATCTGGAGGATGAGTGATGTGGCTTCATTTTTTCATAGTTATATTTATTTAGCTGTTGCCGGATTTACCGAAAATGATACTTTTCGCAGTGCTCAAGTCCGCGATGGCGTTATGGATAGGGAAGAAGATCGGAAGAGCGTCTGTAGGGAAAGATAATAGGTGATTTATGAAGGTTGTATTTGTTCAGGCTCCTGCAACACGGATACGTTATAATGTGGGGGGGGCTTTTTCTATTCTTCCTCTAGGTATTGCCTATCTGGCAAGACAGTTGAAAAATAATAATATTGATTTTGAGTTTTTTTATCCGCGAAGACAGGGGGATTTTTTTTCTGAATTCCAAAAATACATGAACGGGTTTTCCGGGCAACAGATCCTTGTGGGAATTTATACAACATTATTTAGTGCCCGAGAAGCTTTTTGTTTGGCACAGGTCGCTAAGAATAGTAATAAAAAAAACGTTACCCTGTTAGGCGGTCCTGTAACTTCCTTTTCTCCGGATTCGATTTTCAGATTTTCCGATTGGATTGACTTTATTATATCAGGAGACGCTGAAGATACGCTTATGCCGCTTATTTTTTCATTACCGCAGAGCAAATTTGATTCTGTCTCAAATATTTCTTACAGGCATAATGGCAGGGTTATCTCTAATAACTGTAAGGAGATTGGGGATTTAGACGCCCTTGGTTTTGCCATGAGAGAAGCATTTCCGATGCATTTGCATAAATTATATCCGCCAATGGGCAGGTACGCTCCAGCGTATCTGGTAGAAACAATGCGAGGATGCGGTTTTTCTTGTGGATTTTGCTCTTTACCTAAGATAGCAAGAGTTCGTTCTGTAGATATTGTTATTAATGAATTGAACTTGCTTAAAAAGGAGTTTAAGGCCAGGGAGGGACATTTTATTGACCCTACTTTTACTTTTCGAAAAGAAAGAACTATGGAATTATGCCAGAGAATTGTCGAAAGAAAGATAGATATAGCTTGGTCATGTAAAACGAGGGTGGATTGTTTAGATGAGGAGTTGATTCAACAAATGAAGAAAGCAGGGTGTTATATGATTCATTTCGGGGTAGAGTCTCCAAATGAACATATTCTTAGTAAAATTAATAAAGGACATTCCAGGGATCAGATTTGCGCCGCATTTCTAATGTGTAATAAATACAAGATCAAAACTGGAGCTTTTATGATTATGGGAGCGACTCGATTTGAGAATAAAAAAACAGTAAATGAGGCGATAAGTTTTATTAGAAAAATTAAACCCACATTTGTTTTGTATGACCAGATAAGGCCGATTCCTGGTAGCGCCTTAACTGTTAATGCCCAAAGAGACGGGATAATAACCCAGAATGATATAGAACAGTTTTATCTTGGAGATAAAACTCAAAGTAAGTTGCATAAGATTACGGTAACGGGTATTACTAAAACACAAGTAGAGCAATGGGTATCCAGGGCTTCAAGGGCTTTTTATTTATCTGGGCAATTGTTATGGCGTATGCTCTGTAGCCTTAAAACCGTGAATGACTGGATAAATGCTTTTAGGGCAGGAATATTTTATTTTTCTGATATGACATGGGGTGGAAATGCAAAAGTTTGATGTTGTGCTTATTCATCAACCATTAGAAACGTATAAGGGGATTACGTATAATATGCAACCAATCGGGTTGTTCAGTATCGCTGACTTTCTTGAACGTCATGGCATTAGAGTAAGAATTATTAATATTGGAGTTGAAAAAAGATTGAATCAAAGTTTTTCCATCATTGATTATATTTTATCTACAGAGGCTAAGATCGTAGGAATAAGTATTCATTGGTATGTAACATTATATAATGCTCTTGTTATTGCTAAGGAAATTAAAATAAAAAGCAATGTGAAAATTGTTTTGGGTGGGTATACTGCTTCAATTTTTGCTAAAGAAATTATAAAGAAGTATGATTTTATTGATGCGGTTATTAATGGGGAGGGGGAAACTCCTTTTTTGATATACTCACAGTCAGTATTAGGCCAAGGGCCTTCTTTTAGCCAAATTCCCAATCTTGTTTTTCGTAATCATAATAGAGAGGCGCAAAGCAATTGTTGTTATTATGCAACGGCATTAGAACTGGATAGTTTTGATTTTTCCAACATACAGCTTTTAAATAATTATGATACCTATTTTCACATGGCTTCTTTGAGTCCGATTGCTACCAGTCATCCAATGTCATTGAAAGTAACTTCTGATGTTTTGTTATGTGTGGGGAGAGGATGTGATAATACTTGTTATAATTGTGGGGCAAGTAGAACAGCGCTTAAAAAAACAAATTTTTCATCAAAGGTGCGTTATCGTAATCATTCAATTGTAATTAAAGAAATAAAAAAATTCCTTGAATTGGGATATGATAACTTTTCTATCGTGTATAATCCGGATGATGATTTTAGCTACTATTTAGGTTTATTCCAATTAATGCGAGATGAAAATATTAAAATAGGAATGAGTTTTGACTGTTGGTTTTTTCCACCGCAAAAGTTTATTGATGCATTTGCGGAAACATTCGATTTAGATCGAAGTAAACTGGGGATAACTATTGAAAGCGGATTGGAACGTACCCGCAAGAAGTATACTAAGGTGCAAGCATCAAACGCCCAAATCATGCAGTTATTAGATTTTATTAGGGGCAAAGGGATATATGTACATACTTTTTTTACTGTTTGCATACCTGGTGAAACCGAAAATGATATAAAGGAAATGGTCTCTTTTATGCAGAGAGTTATAGATAAAAGTGATTGGTTTACTATTAATGCAATACCTATAGAACCGGCAGCAGAAATTGAACAAAATGCGCAACAATATGGAGTAAAAGTATATAGGAAGACATTAGAAGATTATTTAAGCTTTGCAAATGAGATGGCTGATTGTAAATATCCGCTACATCCTCTGGGATATGCTACTAATGATATGACGGAAGAGGGATTGGAAAAGATTAAACTAAAACTATTTTTCTACTGTTATACGAATTGGCGCTATATCAGCAAGTTCTGTTGCGCTAACGCAAAAAATAGACGGCTGATAGCAACTAGTTTGGCTTGGTTGGGGTTGCTTTTTAATTCGCCTCGGATGTTTCATCGTTATGCTCCTCCGGCCTTAGGCGCGTAACATGGTAATTAAGGCAAATAGTATAAAATCCTTGCTAGTTGACGCGTAAAATAATATATGGCTTTATTGTTCGATGTTAAGATTTAAATTATGAAATTATCAATTATAATTCCCGTTTATAATGAAGAGAAAACACTTGAGGTGTTATTATCGAAGCTAAATAAATTACAACTCAATGGAGTTGAGAAAGAAACCATTATTGTTGATGATGGCTCTATAGATAAGACAAAAGAGATTATAAAGAAGTTTACCCAGGGAAAGATAGTAAAGTTGTGCCACGAAAATAATCTAGGGAAAGGTTCAGCTGTACGGACAGGGTTAAAGCGTGCGACTGGTGATTATGTTATAATTCAGGACGCTGATCTAGAGTATAATTCTGATGATTACGAGAAACTTGTTGAGCTTGCAAGGGAAAAAAATGCTGATGCAGTTTATGGATCGCGGTTTATTTTAAAGAATAATTATTTCGATCCATTATATTACCTGGCTAATAAATTGCTTACTGTTTTGACAAATATTCTTTATAACAGCAATTTAACAGATATGGAAACTTGCTATAAACTTTTTAAGCGTGATGTGTTTATAAGCTTGAGCTTGGAATCAAACGGTTTTGAGTTTGAGCCTGAAGTGACCGCAAAAGTTTTACTAAAAAGTATAAAAATACATGAAGTACCGATCACCTATCGTGCGCGGGAAGTGAATTCGGGGAAAAAAGTTAAGTTTATGGATGGAGTGAAGGCTGTTTATGTGCTTATAAAGTATAGATTTTTTTATTAAAAAAGCGGATATGTAGGTATTGCTTTTTTATTATGATAATGGCTGTTGATTCTATTAGGAGAAAAATGAAAGTCGCTTTTGTAAATAATGGAACTGAGAGTTTAGGAGTAGGGTATTTAGCCGCATTTTTAAAGAAACAAGGGCATACAGTTAAAGTTTTTAACGATCCGCAATTATTCAGCGATGAATATATTAATAATAAGCATCTAAATAGAATTTTTAGTTTTCAAAAACAATTAATAAATGATGTAATTAATTTTTCTCCGGATTTAATTGGGTTCTCTGTTCTTACGGATTACTATGAATGGGCTTGTTATTTAGCAGCGGAATTAAAAAAAAGATTGGCCAGGCCGATTATATTTGGGGGGATTCATCCGACATCTGTACCGGAAGAAGTATTGAAGAATAATTTTGTAGATATGGTTTGCATCGGAGAAGGGGAATTGGCGCTTTTGGATGTTGTGGAAAAATTGGAAAAAAGTTCTTGGCCGTATAATGTGTTAAACATTTGGACGAAAGATGGGCAGAAGATAATAAAAAATAAAATCAGGCCGTTGATAGACGACTTGGGTAAATTACCTTATCCGGACAAAACAGTATTTTATGAGGTTAGTCCATACTTCAAAACAGCATATTTTACAATAGCAAGCCGAGGATGCTTATATAAGTGTTCTTATTGTTGCCATTCTTATTTGCGAGAAATATATCCAGAAACATGTTATTATCGTATTAGAAGTGTTGAAAATTTAATTGGTGAATTAGAGTGTTATCGGGTTAAAGATAAATATAAAGTTATTCGTTTTGTTGATGACATATTCCCTTCCGATAAAAAATGGTTAAGTGAATTTTCTAAGGTGTATTCAAAACGCATAGGAGTGCCTTTTATTTGTTATATTCATCCCAGCGTTGCCAGGGAGGAACAAATATTATTATTAAAAAAAAGCGGGGCTTGTGAGATCGTGATCGGCGTGCAGACTTTATTTGAGAATACCCAGAAAGAAGTATTAAACAGGCAAATTAATATTGATAATTGGGAGAGGACAATTTTATGTTTAAAGGAACATAAAATTTTTGTTACCGCAGAGAATATGATAGGTATTCCGGGACAATGCATAGACGAGATAAAAGAGTTAGTGAAATTTTATTGTCGGAATAAGGTTGGCCGGATACATGTTAATTGGTTGCGTTATTATCCAAAAACAAAGATAACCGATAAGTTTGGCCAAGGTATGCAGGGAATTAGGAAAAGAGATATAAAACCATTTACTCTTGGGGGTGATGTTTTTAATGAAGAACTAAATAAAATGAGGGTTATTTTTGCGCTCATAAATTTTTTGCCTAACAAACTGATATGTTTTATATTGCGAAGTAATGTTTATAAATATCTGCCTTCTTTCCCCTTGGTTTTTATTAATATTTTTTCTAATCTTAAAAGTGGCGCTGCTTCTAATAAAATTACGCGGAAAAGGGAATTTCTTAGATATTATACATATATAAAAAAGAAGAAGATTATTGACTCGGTTCTTTTTTGAATTCTTATTGGGGGAAAGAATTTGCATGATTAAAACTGAAAGAAATAATAAAAGTAAATATGTCCTGAAAGTATATCTTGAGAAATTTAAAGACAAGCGATATCCCAAATGGGAAAAAGTATTTATTTTCTTAATGCTTCTACTTGTTTTTTATTGTGAAATATTCTTTCGCATGACAATACCAAAATTTTAGGTTATGTTTTAAATAAGCATCGTTAGGTGTAGTAAAAGGATTGAATTTTAACAAAATATTTTTGTGAGCAAATGGGTATTATTTCGTTTAAAATAAGTCAAACTAGAATTGAGTTTTCATTTAAAGCTTTAGCAGTTTTTCTAAAAGCTTTTTATAGTGATAAAAAAAAGAAAAAAAATTTAATCGAAGAGTTTGAAAAAGCTTTTGCCAAATATGTTGGAGTGAAAAATAGTATTTCTGTTTCTTCCGGGAAAATTGCTTTATGGTTAAGCCTGCGCGGTTTAAATGCTATAAAAGGCGATGAGATAATAGTTCCGGCTTACACAGTGCCGGAAGTTATTGAAGTGATTTTATTATGCGGACTGCGCCCTATTTTTGTAGACATTTGCTTTAATGATGCAACCATGGATATTGCTCTTGTTGAAGAAAAGATAACCTCTCGGACTAAGTTTGTCTTGGCAACGCATATGTATGGGAATCCATGTCAAATAGATAAAATTTTAGATATAGCTAAGAAGCATAATTTGAAGGTTATAGAAGATGCTGCACAGGCATGTGGGGCTGAATTTAGAGGGAAGAAAACCGGCAGTTTCGGTGAAATAGGGTATTTTAGTTTTGGGCTGACAAAAAATTTTAATACTCTTGGTGGAGGTATGATTGTTACTGATGATGATGAATTAGCTTTTACGATAAGGAAAAAAATAGAATTGTTTCGACCGATTCCTGCTTGGCTGCTTTTAAAAAGGCTATTAACCGTACTGCTGCTTTGGATCTGTACTTATCCGGTTGTATTTTCGCTGTGTATTTATCCATTACTTTATCTGGGGCTGCGCCGCTGGGAGAACAAATTATGCGCGATGTTTAAAGTAAGGCAGCTGACTGAGGCAGGCCTGAATGAGATTAAACAAAAATTCAGCGCGGAACAAGCAGCGCTTGGATTGGTACAGATTAGAACATTAAATACCGTTAATGACGAAAAGATTAAAAAAGCGTTTTTGTTTAACCGGCGTTTATCGAGGATTAATGGTATCAGAATATTTGAAGAAAGGAAAGATGTAAAAAATATATATCTTAATTATGTAATAAGGGTTGAAAAAAGAAAACTATTGATGGACTATTTATTTTTGCAGGGTGTTTATGTTTTGCCTGGATTTGTTATTGATTGTTCTCATCAGTTTATATTTGAAGAATTTAACACGGAGTGCCCCAATAGCAGAAAACTGGAAAATGAAAACTTGTATTTGCCTCTAAATTCTGCTCTTTCGGGGGAGAATATATTGTATATAGCAGAATTGATAGAAAGATATTATGCTATGGATCAATTTAAGGGACAGTTAGTTTAAATTTAAATCAGGTAGTATAAATTGAAAAATTGATTAAAATTGGTGATAAATGAAAATAAAAGATAAAATATCATGTGCGGTTTCGGTTTTTAAATGTCTTTTACTTAAGAAAAATATTCCCTTAGCCGTACGCTGGCAATTAACAAACCGCTGTACGTTACAATGCAGATATTGCCGTTTATGGAATACTCCTGCTAAGGAATTAAATGTTCACGATATAATCAGGGGTATAGATGCTTTGGCAAGGCTCGGAACAAAAAGAATATCTTTTAGCGGGGGAGAAGCGCTGCTTAGGAATGATATTGAAGAAATATTGCGTTATACCGTAGAGAAAAAAATTTATCCTGAAATGAACACAAATGGAACGTTAGTAAAAGAAAAAATCAATGTTCTAAAATATGTAGATTTCCTTAAGATTAGTTTGGACGGCCCCGAGAAAGTTCATGATTTTTTGCGAGGCAAGGGGTCTTATCTTAAAGTTATAGAAGCGGCAGATGCTTGCATGAGGCATGGAATTAACTTCGGATTCGCGACGACTTTAACGAAATACAATATAGATAGTGTTGATGAGATTTTAAAGTTGGCGCGAAGGTATAATACTATTGTTGCTTTTCAGCCGCTAAAAAAATTATATCGGGGTTTTGAAAATATTAGTGAACTTATGATGGAAGAAAGTTATTTTAAAAAGGCAGTGGATAACTTACTTTTAGAAAAAGCTTCAGGGAATAAAAACATAAGGAATTCTTTGCTGGGATTGAAACATATTTATAACTGGCCAAGATACAATAAACTAAAATGTTATGCTGGAAAAATTTTTTGTATTATAGATGTAAACGGAGATATTTGCCCTTGCGACAGGATAAGCTATAATTGTTCCCTGCCTAATATCACTAATATGAGCATCAAAAATGCGCTTTCATTATTACCAGAGGTTTATTGTGACGGATGCGGTTTTTGCGGTGCTTTAGAGCTTGATTATCTGATGAAGTTAAGACTAAATGTTCTCTTGTCGATAAAAAAGATAATAAAGTAATTATGCGGCCAGTAATTATATATGCAATCTTTTATTGTATTAATTGAGCGTATGAAGATATCTGCGATTATCTCAACCACAGAAAAAGGGAAGAATAGAATCGAAGAAGTGATGGATTCTTTTAATGAACAGTCAGCCCCAATTGAGGATATTTATATAATCTACGAGGGAGATTTTAAAGATTTAGAAAAAAAATTCAGCAATTTAAAATATCCGGCATCTTGGGTTGAAAATAAAGAAAAATGTTCGTTAACTTTTTTGCAAAATCAAATAATCGGCCGTTGTAAAACGGATTTAATATTGCTACATAATGATGATGTTTTGCTTGAAAAGGATTTTTTAAAAAATCTTTTGCCTCTTTTTTTTAAAGATAAATCAGTTGCTATGGCAACGGGTAAGATTTTGCGGTTAGATAAAAAAACTCTGGATACAACCGGGCAATTCCTGGGGCTGGGTAGAAACTCGGTTGAGCGGGGATATAATCGTGAGGATATCGGGCAATTTGATCAGCCTGGTTTTGTTTTTGGCGCCTGCGGGGCAGCGGTATTATACCGAAAAGAGATGCTTGAAGATATTGTAATTACTCCTGGTGAATATTTTGATAATGATTACCATATGTTCTATGAAGACCTGGATATTTCCTGGCGCGCGCATAACTTTAAATGGAAGGCTTATTATAATCCAAAAGCGGTTGCTTTTCATGTGCGCGGCGCTACAGCTAAAGCCAAAGAGCCGGCAATTAAATATTTTAAAAACTTTAATTTTGCCTGGCTAGATTCAAAGTTAAAAGCGGATTTGATGAAAAATAGGTACATGACTATTATAAAAAATGATTCGTTGCAGGGCTTCATTTTAAATTTGCCATGGATAATAGGCTATGATTTGCGGCTTTTAATTTACTGCGTGTTTTTTGATATAAAAGCGCTTTTATTATTGGCAAAAAACACAAGGTATGTTTTTTTGGCGTTTAAGAAAAGAAAACTTATCCGCGGTAAACTGAAACTTAAAGCGAAGACAGCAAACAAGTAAAATGAGCAAAAAAATATTAAAAAAGACAATTACTTTTAAAATCGCAATTTTTTCAGGAGCATTGTTTTGCGCGTTAGTATTAGGTGAAACGGTTTTCCGTTTTTTTCGTCCGATTGGTTTTTCTAACATATTTTCTCATTCTGAAGAGCTGTGGAATGACAAAAATTCAGTAGGGAAAGGTTTTTTTAATAAAGCGCATATTCGCGTTTCGAAATTGTTGGGTTACGAATTAATTAAAAATTCTTCTTTGGGCACTAATTCATTAGGGATGCTGGATAAAGAGTATGAAGAGGTTAAAAGAAAAGATGTATGCAGGGTTATTTTTTTAGGGGATTCTACTACAGCTAGTTGCTCAAGTGAATATGTTGAAATTCTTGAAGAACAGCTTAATAAGAATCTAGCTAAAGAAAAATATGAGCTTTGGAATTGCGCGGTCCCAGGGTATAACGTAATCCAATATTATCATGCTTTAAAAGAAAAATGGCTTAATTTTAATCCTGATATGGTTGTTATCGGTTTTTGCTTAAATGACTTCAGCACAACGCCTGTGGTAATAAAAGAAAAAGACAGTGTGACTGCTTATTATCCGAAAAAGGAAATTTTGCGGCAGGTTAACCCCTGGTTGATTAAACATAGCGCGTTGTATCGGTTTATTATCTTTAACAGGTTTTCTTTAGCTCAATATAATTTCGATAAGATTATAGAAGGTAACAAAGATTATCTAAAAGAGCTTAATCAATTGCTATTAGAAAAAGAAATTCCTTTGTTAGTGATTATCCTGGGCCTGCCTGTGGAGTTTGAAGATTATGGCCCATATTGGACTAAATGCTATAGGCAGATTAAAGATTTTTTAGAAAAACATGAAATTAGTTATTTAGATACCGTGCCGGTATTTGAATCTAATAATCCTCGTACTTTGATAAGAAAGAATAAAGATGCTATTCACTTCAATGAAAAAGCAAGCAGGCTTATTGTTGAATTATTAGCTGAATATTTAAACAAAGTTCACATTATTGATTAGGGTGAATGGCTATGAGAATGGATTTTAAGAGCTGTATAATACATGCTGTTAATGTTCTGCTTCTTTTGATGTTGGGTGGCAGAATTTTTATCTGTGAACAAGCTCAAGAAAAAAACGCGCTGCTTTTTAATATAACGTTTTATTTTTTAATTTTTATACATTTTATTTTTTTAAAAAAAATCAGGCTGGATAGATTTTACTTGATTATATTACTGCCTTTGCTGATGATTTTCCCTCTTTATTTTTCGGTTAACCGCTATGAGACCATTGTTACCGCGGTAAATTTTTTTTTATTGAGTTTTGTCGCATTGTATGTGTTCTCTCTGGAAAAAGAGTACAAAAAAAATCTTCTTTGGATAATGCTTATTGCAGGGGCACTGGTTAGTTTGCGAGCTGTTTACCAGTGGCTGTTCGGTTTTTCTTTTTTAGAAAACACAATTTCTCCGCAGGTAATTACGGAAAACGGTTTTTATGCGCTTGACCTGCTTAAACATAGGAGGGTTGTTTCCTGTTTTTCATCGCCCGGGTTATTGGCAAGTTATCTGGCAATGTTGCTTTGTATTGTTTGCGGCCTTATTTTTGAATACAGGGAGAGGCACTTTAAAAAGAGGACAATATATTCTTATTTATTAGCTTTTTTGTTTTTTACTGCCCTAATTTTGACAAAGACGATTTCAGCATATCTAAGCTTATGTTTTGTGTTATTTTTTCTTTTTTTTATTTTTTTAAAAAAGCGTAAAAGTGTTTGGCGCTACGGGAAAATAATTTTAGCGATGTTTATTATTGCAGCGGTTTTTGCGGGTATCTTTTTTCAAAGGATTAATTTTTTTACGGATCTCAAAAACCCGGAAAATTCAATAGTGCAAAGGCTATATTACTGGCAAAGCGCAGTTAAAGTAATCAAGGAAAATCCTTTGTTCGGAGTAGGCGCGGGCAATTTCGGATTTGTTTATCCGAGGTTCAAGCATGAAGCAGCTAATGAAACAATTTATGCGCATAATTCTTATTTGCAATTATGGGCGGAATTAGGTATTTTTTCGCTTTTATTTTTTCTTTTTTTAATCAGATGTTTATTTATGCGGGCATTGAAGCAAAGATTTAATTTTTTGCAGGCCGGGATGTTGGCAGGAACAGTCGTATTTTTACTGCACAATTTTTTTGATTATAGTTTTTTTATTTTTCAGACAGCATTTGTCTGGTGGGTGCTGTTTGCATTTTCGTTTGCTCATGAAGAGCCTGAAGCTGGTAGTGAAAAGCAGTTTGAGAGGGGAATGGTTTTAAGAATAATTTTTTCTTTTTTAATAATTTTTCTGTTGTTTTACAATATTGCGCAGCTTTACAGCAAGATATCCTTGGAAAAAGGAATAGAATTTTTAAAGGCAAAAAAATATGATGAGGCAATAAAATCTGTGAATAGGTCGGTGTGGTTATTTAAAAAATCCGATTTAAACTATTATATTTTAGCGCATATATTTCTTAAAAAAAATGGGCAGGATTTTTCTTCAGAGGTAATCAAAAACTATAAAAAAGCCATAGCGCTAAACCGGTATTATTCTTTTTATTATTACGAACTTGCACTATATTATGAAAAACATAATTATCATAAAGAAGCTAAGGAGTTTTTTGCGAAAGCAGTCTATTTTTACCCAACGAACAAAAAATTTCAATTGAGAAATAACTAATTGCTCGAGTAATACCTTCTGCACTAATCAGGCTTAAAACAAATATTTTAATTCTTGTAATTTTTCCGCACAATAATACAAATGTTTATTAAATAATAATAAGCATATAATCATTAATATCCTGGAAAAGTTAAAATCATATCCTCTTGCAGATAAAAGCCTTACCAGTATTTTATTGCGCAATTAAAAAAATTTTTAAAAGTTAATTTTTTTGTTGACAGAAAATGGATAATCAAGTATAGTTATTGTGTGGTTAAAAGTGGAGGAAAGTGGAGTAAATGTTTTACGGCGAATTTGAACATTCCTTGGATAAAAAAAGCCGCATTATTATTCCTTCTAGATTTCGGGAGGCATTTAAGAATAATTTTGTGGAGAAGTTTTTTATTACCAGGGGCCTTGATGGATGTTTGTTTTTATTTGTTGAAGAGGAGTGGAAGAAACAGGAACAAAAATTCAAGGGGCTTTCTTTTACTAAAGCTGAAGCGAGAAAATTTAATCGTTTATTTTTCTCCGGAGCCAGCGAGGCTATTTGCGATGCCCAGGGCAGAATTTTAATTCCGCAATATTTGATAGATTTCGCAAAAATAGAAAAAGATGTAGTGATTATCGGTGTTTCAAACCGCATAGAGATTTGGAGTAAAACTTGTTGGAAGGAATTTTATGAGAACACTAGAGAGACCTTTGAGGATACTGCAGAAAAACTCATGGGTTTGGAATGAGAAAGATGAAGAAATGGGCGGCCGACACACCCCTGTGATGTTAGAGGAAGTATTGTCGTACTTGAAAC
>JACQZH010000042.1 GCA_016213925.1 Candidatus Omnitrophota bacterium
TTCCGCGATGCCTTTTCTTTCGTAGCCGTCAATCAGGCTTTGCGTCTGCTCCATTAAGAATTTGAATTCCGCGTCAATGTCTTCAAAATCAGATGCTTTGGTTTCTTTGGCCTTGCCGGATTGTTTATCAAAGTATTGGCTGGGTAATGCGAAAACTGGAGGTATATCTATAAGAATTATCGCAACGCAGAGTATCAGCGATATGATTTCATGGAAAATGCTTTTTCTTCTATTCGGCACAACCCACCCCCGGATTGTTTTAAGCATCCATGGCGTTAATTTTTCCTTAAACTACTGGGGAATCAACACATATAAGTATACCATTTATTCATATTTGGCGCAAATTCAAAACAAGGAAAAGTCGCGTCACGTTAATAGTCCGGCTTGTTAATAGATAGGTAAGCGGCCATTTGGGCAAATTTTGCCTAATGCAAAATTTGAGCGGGTTAAAACGCAGGGAAAAAGAAAAAGGACAGATGGATTTCCGTGTTCTTTTCAGTTTTACGCATCCTCAACCATACATCAAACTCAAATTACAAGGATGTGACCATCTGTCCGTAATATAAGTATATCATAATATTTATAAGTCTGCCACTTTCTTTGACAAAAATCATTTTTTGTGCTAAAGTCTGAATATGAAAAGATTTATTACCGTTTGTTTGCTTTTAACATTTTTTTGCCCCGGCTGCGCCACTCTACAAAAAAAGAGTGCAAAATTAAACCACGGCATTTCACAAGCTAAGGTCATAGAATTATTTGGCGAACCCGTCCAGAAAGTCCCTGTCGGCATAACGGAAAAAAATTTAAGCGTGGAAGTATGGGAATACCAAAACAAAAAAGTTCCTTTATTAAAAAAAGATGAGTTCTGCATAATTATTTTTGTCGATAAAGAGCTCTATTTCTGGACAACTGATTCCGCGGATAAAATTTTTGAAGAACTTATAAAACTCGGCGTAGTCAAAGAAGACATGCAGATCGGGCCATACGAGCAAAATAAAGCGCTCCAGGATTCAGCCGCTCAAGCTGAAAATATGAGAAGAACTATGGAAACAATCCGCACTTACCAGTTCTTTAAAGAAACACAGATGCAAATACAGCATCAACAGCAAATACAAACTCTGCGCCAAAACCAGCTATTCCCTACGCCAAAGCCAGTACAACCTGTACAGTTCCAGCGCCCGCTTAAGCCAAATCAGCGGTAACATAAAAGAGGGATTAGGGATTGGAGGATGGGGGATGGGAATTAGCTTCCAATGATATCCAGCAGCTTACTTATTAATGGACTCTAAAAACGAGCATATTGCCGCGCTAATTCTATCCTGGGCAATAAAAAAAGCGTCGTTATGGCCAGCGTTATCTATAAGTAAAAATTGCTTCGGCTCGGCAGCAGCAGTAAAAAGTTTTTCGCCTAAACGCAAAGGCACGATTTCATCCTGACTGCCATGAATAAATAACTTTGGTATTTTAACATTAGGGACTTTAGAAAAAGAATCAAACTTGGTTTTAAGAAAAACCGCCGGCAGAAAAGGATAGATAACTTTTGCCATATCTTTAACACAAGTAAACGTACCCTCTGTTATCAGCGCATCAAGCTTCACTTTATTTGCAAGATCTATTGCTACTGCCCCGCCCAAAGATTCTCCGTAAACAATAACCAAATGTTTTTCATTTGCCTTTTTCGATAAATCAATTATATATTTATACGCGGCAAGCGCGTCAGCATACATACCCTGTTCGCTTGGGGCTCCCTCGCTTTTACCGTAACCACGGTAATCAAACATGAATGTATTGACATTGATCAAACTAAAAAATTTTATCTTATCAATACGATGGCTGATATTGCCGGCGTTGCCGTGACAGAAAATTATTGTATATTTAGCGTTTTCTGCCTTAACCAGCCAGCCATGCAGTTTGACTTTATCTTCAGCAGTAAAATACACATCCTCATACGCAAGCCCGATATCCGCAGGAACCATTTCAAGCTCCTTTTCCGGGTAATAAAGGCTGCTGTTCTCTAAATACCTCGCGTAAATATATACCGCCAGGACACAAATAACTCCAGTAAACAGAAACCTTAAAACACTTATCATTTTCCCCTCTCTCCAACCGCCTGTTTGATTTTTTCAATAACATCTTCCGCGCTAATTCCCAGCATACACTTTGCCGGCCTGTTTTTTTCAGCACAGGAACCGGGATTTTTCCCGGGATAACAAGGCATGCAATCCAGCCGGCTCTTAGACTGTACAATATACTCTTTATGAAACAATGGATAAATAAAGTTTTTATTGGTTGCTCCGTAAAGGCCGATTGATTTCACGCCCGCACAGCTAGCCAGATGAAGTAAACTTGAATCCGGGCCAATAAAAACATCTAATCGTTTGATCATAGCTAATCCCTCTGCTAATCCCTTATCAGTAATAACCATTGTTTTGGCAGATACCTGCTCTAAAAAATCTCTCGTCCATTCTGAATTATCCGGCTTACCGAATACAAAAACCTTTGCGTTCAATTCAACATCCAAAAAATCAACAAGCTTGTTCCAATGCTCTATAGGCCAGCATTTTAACAGCCATCCGGCAAAAGGCATTATGCCCACAGATATTTTATGACTTTGGGGCCGGTTTTGCGCAAACATTTTATCAGCAAATTCATCGTTGGCTTTTGAAAACTTAAAATTAAACCTTGGCGGTTCATTCTTTATGCCTATTTGCTCAAGCAGTTCCAAATATTTTTGGGCGACATGGCTGCTATAATCACGCACAACACTTTTAGCAGGTTTAATGCAGGCCGGTATATTAAAAAAATACTGCATCTGCGTATCCCTTAAGATAATCGCTAAATCGAATTTTCTACTGCGGATTTTAAAAATAAATCTTAAATATCCTAAAATCCCTTTATCGTTTTTTTTCTTATCAAATACAATTACCTCATCCACGCCATCGCAAACCTCTGCAACTTCCCTGGATTTATCTGAAGTAATAAAACTTATCCTCGCGTTTGGAAAATTCTTACGCAAAGGCCACACAACAACCATATCATAACAAACATCGCCGATATTGCTATGCCCGAAGACCAGTATGTTTTTAAAATTATCCATAAATTTTCCCCGTGTATTTCATCAAAAAAACTGCTTCCATTTAAAGAAATTACCATATTATACGGTAAACATGCAAGCATTTCATTAAACAGCGAATATCGGTTAAAGTTTAGCAGTTAATTATGCCTTCCCTTTTATCCTGGACAAACTATCACAAAAACAATACAATATTATCTATCAAATAATTTAAACCAACTGTAAAAACTATCGTTTTTTCAGCAGCTTAACTCTAAGTTAGACACAAAATACGGAGAAAATTAATGCAGCTAAAACTAGACATAAACGAAAAAACAGGGCTATATTTAGGTACTGAAATAGATGAAAAATGGTGGAAACGGTACACAAAAAACAAATTATTGGCACGGGGTAATGGTAAATACTGGTATGATGACAAGGCATTTTATTTTCTAAGATACCTCACAACAGAACCGATTACTATTTCATTAAAAGATATCAAGGAATTTAAATTTGGCAACTGGCATTCAGGAAGATGGTGTTTCGAATATCCAATTTTAAAAATTATTTGGCTAAAAGACGGGCTTAAGTTAAGTTCGGGCTTTCTTATCTCAAAAAATAACGCTGATATTGAAAAAATTATAACTGAACTTAAGAATAAACTTAACGTTTTGTAACTCCATGTACAATACGTTTATCAAAACATCGATTTATCAATAAAAGTGCATAGTAACTCGCTTCTTTGCAAAAAGCGGGACAGGCAGGCAATCCCACTAAAGCAGTAGGAGATATTATTCGCCTTCTAAAACCAACTCTCTATTCCCATAATCAATATTAAACTTAAAATTTTTAAAAAAAGACATTCCAAGCACTCCGTCCCAGGAAGAAACTCCTTCTGCTGAATCAAACATCATCACAGCATCAATATTTTTAAGTTCCACCTCCCCAACGCGAACACTCTTTAACACAAAACATTTCCCCTTAAGAAGTTTCTCCCCAGCTGTTATAATTCTTACTTGATTCCAACTAATACCCATCCCTAATTTATTTTTAATACTTTGGTTCAAAAATATATCCGTAGCTCCCGTATCAATTAATAACTCAACCGATATCCTGCCATTTAATAATGCTTCCACCCCCAGAGCATTACCGCGTTTTATACATTTTATTACCTTCCTTGATATTTTCTGATTAGATGCTTCACTTGCTTTCTGCTGTTCTTCTCTTCGCTGTTCGAACTCTTTTTTTATCCGCTGTTTATTTCTCTCCTCCTCTTCCTTAATCCGTTTCATTTCTTCAGCCGCTTCTCTTTCCCGTTGTCCAGCTTCAATTTCCCATTTACTTTTTAGCTGCTCAACTTCTTCTTTTTCGGCTCTTTTAATTTCTTTGATCTTTTCTTTTTTTAATTTTATCGAACCGAATCCCAACTCAATCATAACATATTCATCGGTTTCTTCCTGTATTAGCCCTTCCATCACCTTGCCGTTTTTTAAGTAAATAACATCCGCATATCCCCTGGCAAATATGCCAAACGTCAAAATAGTAAAAATCATAAATAAAAAAATCTTTTTAATATTCATATTTTTATTATACAATAAAATCCGTAAATTTTAACTATTAAAAAAACTCTTGCTAATTAGTAAAAATTTTGTAAACTATATATTAACCTAAAATTAGGGATTATAACTTTTAAATTAGGAGGAGAAAATGCGTAATAAAATAGTAACTTTGCTCTTAATCCTTGCAATCGGTATCAATATTTGCGGCTGCGGAAGCCTTGTGGATAAAATGAACCGGCTTTCAATTAATATGACTAAGGATGAAGTCAGAGCCCTTTTCGGAACCAATTTCAAAGCAATCGCCTCAAAAGTAGATTCTGACGGCAATGTCCTGGACCTATGGGAATTCTTTGACGGAAAAACAAAAGCGACCTATCAGATATACTTTTTAAATGACAAAGTTTCTCAATGGGGGAAAAAAGAAGACTTGAAAGCCTTTCCCGAACTTCACATGCCGGCTTATAAACCGCAGTAAGCTGCAGTTTCTTTAAAAAAAACCAAAGCGGATAGATTTGTAGCCTATCTGCTTTTTTTATGGAAAATACGTGCCGAGCAATTGATTAATCAACCCAAAATTTGTAATTATTGCTTATCTGCTTTAGCCGCTATAACTTTAATCTCTTCTTCAAATTGATTCTTTTTTAATCTTATCTGACAACTTTGCCCCTCTTCCGCATCGCTGTACGCAGCGCAAACATGCGCCGCTCTTTCAACCAGGCTTTCCAGTTTCTCTCCAAGCAGTAAACAAACCGGCCCGGGAATATGTTCCGCGCTCAATAAAATATCCGCAGCACTAAAAGATTTTTCAATCTCTCTGTTTTCCTGTTCATTGCGCCCGACTATAAGCTTTGACTTTTCATTAAGGCGTATATGCCTTCCCACTTTAAGTAAATTTAAATCCCGTAACACGGGATCAGGATTATGCTGAAAAAGATCTTTTAATCTAAGCGAAAAATTTTTATCTGTAAGCAAACATCCTCCTGCCGGATTAGGGTACTCTTCTATCCCGTATTTTGCGGCAAGTTCAAACTGGAGTTTTCGTGAACGCCCTTGAATATCCATCAATAATCCCCGGTTCAGCAGGCCTTCTTTTTCCGGTTTTGTCTGCTCTAAAAGCTTTGCGCTAAGAGGACGCACCAGATATTCTTTATAGCCGGACATTTCGGCAACAACATCTAAAGACCTTCTATTCTGTGACATCGGCCGTTCATTCAGCACTTCACCTGTAAAAATAAAATCAACCCCCTGCTCATCCATTATTTGCCCGGCAATATTAACCATAAGCGCATGGCAGTCAATACAGGGATTCATGGTTTTTCCGTATCCATGAGGAGGGTTTTTAACAATTTCAAGATGGCGTTCAGTAATATCCTTTACAATAAGCTCAATCCCAAGTTTTTCCGCAGCTTTATTAGCCATCTTAGGCCCAAAAAAAGGAGTCATAAAGGAAATTCCGGTAACTTCGATACCCTGCTCCAGCAGTAACTTCACCGCAAGCATGCTGTCCAAACCGCCGGATAATAACCCTATCGCGTATACTTTCTTTTTCAAAATTATACCATTATCCCGAATTTTGCACATGAGTATCTGTTTTGTTCCTATCCTTATTAATTATAACAAGTTGCTCTAATGCAACGCAGCATTAAAATGTGCAAGCGAAATTCGGGATACCTCGATAGCAAGTCTAAATCCTAAACGGATTTAGACTATCGCCCCTATTGGGCAAATTTTACTGTTGCCTGTCTGCCAGCCAGGCAGGCAAAATTTGGGATTATTTGAGCTTTTTAGTCTTTGAGCTTATGAACTTATCAGCTTATCAGCTTATGAGCTAATTTATCTATTGATCTCAAGTATTTCAATTGTCATCATGCCGGAAGGAATTTTCACCTGAACAATATCTCCGATTTTCTTTCCAAGAATTCCTTTGCCTAAAGGCGAGGTAACAGAAATTTTATTTTTATTGAAATCAGCCTCTGCATCGCCGACAAGCATATATTCCTCAATCTCATTATCGTTTACCACTCTGATTTTAACTTTTGCTCCAAGCAGCACTTTATCTTTATCAATGTTCTCATTGTCAACGATACGGGCATGGCCCAGCATCCCTTCCAGCTCAGAAATTCTAGTTTCATTCAATGCCTGGGCTTCTTTTGCCGCCTGATATTCCGCATTTTCGCGCAAATCCCCAAGCGCCCGCGCTTTCTCAATCGCATCTGAGATCTCTCTGCGCCGCCGGTTCTTTAAAAAATCATATTCCTCTTTTAATTCATTGTAGCCTTCTCTAGTAAGAAAAACATCCCCTTTTGCCATAATATTTTTACACTACCCCCTCTTTTGCCTCATCACCTTTTGAACTCACAAATCTTTTGCCACCAACTGCTGCTATCCCACTTCTGCAGATTTTTCCATAAACTTTTAGCGCTTTTCGAGCTTAAAAAACCAGGGGCTTTTTTAAAAAAAAGGCGCGCCTGTATATGGCCATGGTCATAATATTCTTTTGCCTGTAATAAACATTCTAAAATATCCGCGTCACGGGCAATAATACTTTCTAAGTTTTTTTGTTCTACATAATCCTTGCGCCATTTTCGCATCTCTTTTTTTATTGCCAGGGGCAATTCTTCTGTCTGATCTGAAAAAGCCATATTTTCAGCCTCGCCAAAATTCAGATAACGTACAGCCATTTTATGGGCATCATTAATACGCGCTTCATGGATGTCATTAAATAAACACATCATTACCACGCTATAGGCGTCAGCTTTTTCCATCTTAGCCATCGCATAACCTATAACCGCACAGCGATAACAATGTTCCGCAACACTTTCCGGATTCTTAATTCCCAATACCCACCAGCCGCTGCGTTTTATGTTTTTCAGCAAACCCGCCTCGGCAAAAAAATTAAGCAGGTTATGTTCTTCTTTCATATTGCCCCTTTTTGCCTGATAATCCCAAATTTTGGGATAACAAGGTTTTACCAAGCTTATCTAGACTTTTTTTAATCTCATCTCTGGTTTTTCTAAAGACATCAATGCCTTTGCCCTTCGGATCTTCCACCTGCCATATAAGCAGCGGGATGCCAGCCAAGACTGGGCAGCTATCCCCGCATCCCAGAGAAACTGCCAGGTCAATTTCTTTTGTCGATACTTCCTCAAATCCCTTTGAAACAGCATTTGAAATATCAATACCTATCTCTTTCATAACGGCAATAGCATCCGGATTCACATTGCCTGAAGGTTGAGAACCAGCACTATAAGCTTTAATCGCTCCGGAATAATAATGATTTGCCAAAGCCTCAGCTATCTGACTGCGGCAGGAATTTTCAATACATAAAAAAAGTACTTTTTTCATTTCGCTATATTTCTCAAACGAAAATTCAAAACTTATTAATCACCAGCCCGGTTGTTGGTTTTGGATAAAAATAAGTCGATTTCTGCGGCATCCTGCTACGGGAAAGCGCTATTTCTTTTACCTGCTGCGGCTTTGTCGCGTTCGGAAAAAAAGCAAGCGCGTAATGTTTTTTCTTCACGCAAGAAACAGCAAAATCAGGATCGCGGGTATAAGAGATATTTTCTTCTTTCTGCGGCTCATTAAGCTTGAAAATATGCTCAAAAACTATTTTATTAAGCATCGCCACATCAAGCCGCCTCCACTGCGCAAGAGTTTTTTTCATCAATCTTTCAAGCAGCCTTTTATCTTTCATCTCCAAAGTATAAAACCTGCCTTTATGATACATCCCTAAAGAAAACCCGGCAGATTTTTTCTGCAGCTTTAGCATCATTTCAAGATTTCCCGCATGCGTTAACGCAAAGTAATCTTGTAGCTTCTTCAGCTTTCCTTCAAGCCCCGGAATATTTTTAACCAGCCGATGTGTCGGTAAAATACTCAGATTTTCCTCGCTAAATCCGGTAAAATACATTAGTACATAATTAAATTTGTCATCCGCAGTTGCTCCTTTTTTGAGCATCTCATGGCGAAATGCCCGGCAAACTTCGTAACGATGATGCCCGTCAGCAATAAATATCTGTTTTTTCTTCATCAGTTGCCTGATTTGATTTATCTTCTTTGCGTCATCGACCTTCCAAAAAGAATGTTTAACATTTTCTTTATCTTTAAAATTTATAAGCGGTTTTTTCTCTAATAAAGGCTTTATAACAGCTTCTATCTTTTTCCGGCTATCCAGATAAAACGAAAATATCGGGCTTAAATTAGCCCGGACAGCACGGATAAGCTTTAATCTATCTTCCTTAGGCTTTGATAAAGTATGTTCATGCGGCAAACAATCCTGGCTTTTATTTCCGAATTTTATAACGGCAAAAAAACCGATTCTTCTTTTACGTTTTCCTTCAAAATCATACTCCTGAGTATAGATATAGATACACGGTTTTTCGTCTGAAGTTAATATGCCTTCTTTCTGCCATTTTTCAAACAACTGCGCAGCCCGGCTATAACGGTTTTTAGTTTCATCATCCGCGGTAAACTGTTTACCCAGAATCAGCCGCACAATATTAAACGGATGCTGCGCATAAAGCTCTTTCTGCTCTTTTTCGGAAATAATATCATAAGGCGGCGCAAAAACTTTACTTAAAGAGGCCACTTTATTTTTGTTATACCTAAGCCCGTAAAAAGGGTGAATGTCTGCCATTAATCCTGCTCCTTTTTATATTTTATTTTTGCAAAATAATTGCCCTATACAAGACCCGATCCCGTCATAGATCAAATCTACGGCACTTGCTGTACGCATCGGTACAAAATACTGATGAAATTCATCGCTGGCTCCGTAAAGCACCGCTGCCAATACCGCCAAAAGACGAAAATTATTTCTTAATATTTCCCTATTATCCTCATTTTTGAACGCTCTTGCAAGCAAAAAACCAAACACCGCGTATTCCAGAGCGTGGGGAATCCCGTCTACGGAAAAAATCGGCTGAACCTCTTTCGGAAACCGAGATATAGAGGAAACTGAAAAAATTAATGCTGCCCATACTATCACCGGCAGCCAATATTTCCTGAATTCTTTTGTCATCTTTTGTTTTATTTATTCTCCGGAGAGTTTTTATCCGTCGTCTTAACCTTATCAGTTTTAGCTTCTGTTTTTACCTCTTTAGAAGCAGCATCTTTTGTTTTAGATTTATCGGCTGCCGAGGTTCCATTTTTCAGGGAAGGCTTATTTTCTTTACGCTTATAATCTGTCTCGTAGAAACCGCTGCCTTTAAAGATTATCCCTATCCCTGCCCCAATCATTCTTCTGGCCTTTTTCTTTTTGCACTTTGGGCATTTTGCAAGCGGTTTATCATTCATCTTCTGAAAAACTTCAAAAACATGGCCGCAATCAGAACACTTAAAATCATATGTAGGCACAACAACCTCCAGTTAAAACTCTAAAACCAAAACACTAAACTATAAATAAAATCCTATTACGAAATCTCTACTCGCTACTTGAAAGCTTTCTTTATCTTCTCACTAATAGTCTCGTTTCTAAAATCTTCTCCGCTAAGCTTTGCAAATTCCAGCAATAGTTTTTTCTGCTGCGCGTTCAAATCCGTCGGCACAGTAATATGGACTTTTACATATTGATCGCCTTTGCCATAACCATGCAGGTCAGCAAAACCTTTTCCGCTTATTCTGAAAACCTTCTCGCTTTGAGTGCCTGCAGGAATTTTCATATTAATTTTTTCTTTAAAAAGCGTCGGAACTTCGATCTCAGTACCTAATGCCGCTTCCACAAAAGATATCGGCACCTTACAATAAACATCATTTTGGTGGCGTTCGAAAATTTCATGCTGCTTTAAATTGATTAAAATATATAAGTCCCCGTGCGGCCCGTTCTTTGTCCCGGCTTCGCCCTCTGAACGTACACGCAGATGAGAACCAGAATCAACGCCAGCAGGAACTTTTACATTTATCTTCCTTTCCACTGGTGTTTTTCCTGATCCGCGGCAGGTTTTACAAGGATTTTTTATTATAACGCCTTCCCCCCGGCAACTATCACAAGTACGCGCTATAGTGAAAAATCCGGCAGACTGTCCTACTTGCCCTGCTCCGCGGCAAGTCGGACACGTAGTCTTCTTAGTGCCCGGTTCAGCTCCCTCTCCATCGCAGGATGAGCAAAGTTCACGCCTGTTAATAACTATTGTTTTTTCTATGCCTGAAGCCGCTTCTTCAAAAGTAAGCCCAAGTTCATACTCTAAATCTGCGCCGCGGCTTGCTCCGCTACGCCTGCGCCTTCCCGAAGAAGAGCCTCCTCCTGAAAAAAGCTCTTCAAAAATACTCCCGCCAAAACCGAGGTCTTCAAAAATAGAACTAAAATCAGCACCGCGGAATATATCTTCAGAACTATATTGATTATTTATCCCCGCGTGTCCAAAGCGGTCATACTGCGCGCGCTTATTTGTATCTGTCAATACTGCGTAAGCCTCGGATATTTCTTTAAACTGCTCTTCTGCTTCCTTGCGTTTTTCCGAAGAGACCCTGTCCGGATGATACTTCATCGCAAGCTTGCGGTATGATTTTTTTATTTCATCAACAGAAGCATCTTTATTTACGCCAAGAATCTCATAATAATCCCGTTTAGTCATAATAATATCTGGGGTTATGGGAATAGGGTTAAGGGAATAGTTGTATTTTTATATACCCTATCCCCTAATCCCTTTACCCTGTTTTTATTTTTTATCCTCATCTTCAACATTAAATTCGGCATCAACAATATCTTCTTCTTTGTTTTTGCCGGAATCCGCTTCTTGTTCAGGCGATGGCTGCGCTTTTTGCTGTGTTTTCCCTGATTTCTGCTGCTGTGCAGCAGACTGAGCTTTGTACACCGCTTCGGCAAGTTTATGCGAAGCCTGCGTCAGCTCTTCACTTGCTTTTTTAATCTTTTCAGTATCCCCTGTTTTGATTTCATCTTTTAACACAGCCAGCTTTTTCTCAATCGCTTCTTTCTCCTGCGCGTTAACTTTGTCTCCGAAATCCTTTAATGATTTCTCCGTACTGTAAGCAAGCGCATCCGCCTGATTTTTTACTTCAACTTCTTCTTTTTTCCTTTTATCTTCTTCGGCAAACTTTTCCGCATCTTTAACCATTCTCTGGATCTCTTCCTCGGAAAGTTTTTTCGGAGCGGTGATTTTAATTGATTGCTCTTTTCCTGTGCCAAGATCTTTTGCCGAAACATGCACAATACCATTGGCATCAATATCAAAACCTACTTCAATTTGCGGGATCCCGCGCGGTGCCGGCGGAATACCAACCAGGTTAAACCGGCCTAACTCAACGTTATCATTAGCCATTTGCCTTTCACCCTGCAGAACCCTAATCGTAACTTCTGTCTGGTTATCCGCGGCAGTTGAAAATATCTGGCTTTTCTTAGTCGGAATCGTTGTATTGCGTTCAATAAGCTTGGTGCATACGCTGCCTAATGTTTCTATCCCTAGGGATAAAGGCGTAACATCAAGCAAAAGCACGTCTTTAACCTCTCCTTTAATGATTCCAGCCTGAATTGCCGCGCCCATTGCCACGCATTCCATCGGGTCCACGCCTCCTTCGATCTTTGTGCCGATAACATCTTCGACAAACTTTTGCACAATCGGCATACGTGTCGGGCCGCCAACCATAATAATCTTGTTTATATCACGAACAGCTATTTTCGAATCCTTAATCGCCGCTTCAACCGGCCCCCTGCAGCGTTCGATAATCGGGCTAATCAATTCTTCAAGTTTTGCCCGGTTAATACTCATAGTTAAATGTTTCGGCCCGCTGGAATCCGCGGTGATAAAGGGAAGATTAATATCAGTTGTTACCGTGCTTGAAAGCTCTATCTTTGCTTTCTCCGCCGCTTCGCGTAAACGCTGCACAGCCATTTTATCGCCGCGCAGGTCTATACCGCTTTCTTTCTTAAATTGCAAAGCAATATAATCAATAAGCACATTATCCATATCCGTACCGCCAAGCTGCGTATCGCCGTGTGTTGACTTTACCTCAAAAACTCCTTCAGCCATTTCCATGATAGTAACATCAAGCGTACCCCCGCCTAAATCAAAAACAAGGATTTTCTGCTCTTTTTTAGTTTTGTCCAATCCGTATGCTAAACAAGCGGCAGTAGGCTCATTTATTATTCTTAAAACCTTAAGCCCTGCAATTTCTCCGGCATCCTTGGTCGCCTGGCGCTGATTATCGTCAAAATAAGCCGGACAAGTAATTACCGCTTCCTCAACTTTATCTCCAAGATACGACTCGGAATCTTCTTTGATCTTCTGCAGAATAAACGCTGATATCTGCTGTGGTGTATATTTTTTTCCATACGCTTCAAATTTAAAGTCCGTACCCATTTTTCTTTTCGCCGCGATAATTGTACCCTGCGAATTGATTGCCGCCTGTCTGCGCGCCGGCTCACCGACTAAACGCTGGCCGTCTTTTGTAAACGCTACATAAGAAGGGAAAGCCTTTCCTCCTCCCACAGTTGTGCCTTCCGCAGAAGGAATTATTACCGGCCTTCCGCCTTCTAAGATTGAAGCCGCTGAATTAGAAGTTCCCAAATCAATTCCGATTATTTTTGCCATTTTTTTACCCTCCTTCAATGAGCCCCAGCTGTTTTGCATCCACTCTTCCCTTAGCGAGAAAGCGCAGGAAGCGGCAGGAGCGAATTAATTCCGTCAATAACGGAATTTGTTAATTTTTGTATCCCATATTTTCTTTCACGCCTTCTACATCAATACTGCGTTTTTTACTATTCATCCGCTTTACTTTCGCTGTCTTTTCTACCTTCTCTTTTTTTTGATACCCTTACTTTCGCCGTACGAAGAACTCTATCATTAATCATATACCCTTTTTGCAGTTCCTCAAGCACGGTATTTTCCGGATGATCTTCAGATTCATCCTGCATCATTGCCTCATGATACCTAGGATCAAAAGTTTTTCCCAAAGCTTCTATATCCCGGACACCCTTATCCTTTAAAATCTCAAGCAAATGCTTTAAGATCATTTCTACTCCTTTATGCAATACATTAAAATCCTTGGTGTTGTCCGCCGCCTGAAATGCCCTTTGGAAATCATCAACAATCGGAATAAGTTCACTGATCATCTGCTCACTTGCAAACTTAATAAACATGGCTTTATCCCGCTCTAACCGTTTTCGTGAGTTTTCGAAATCAGCTTGTAAGCATCATTTTCATTATGTTTGTTATTTTTATTATTTTTCAATCCCGACATATCCCGTTTCCTAATCTGAATATTTCACGACAAAAATATCCCGCTAAACATTTATATCAGAAAGCACTTCACTGATTACATCTGCGACATACTGAACTGTCGCGATAGACTTTCCGTAATCCATGCGTTTGGACCCGATAATCCCTACCACACCCACAGGTTCAGCGTCAACATTATATTTTGTTAAGATAAGCGCGCAATCACTCATGGAAAACTCTTCGTTTTCTTCTCCGATAAACACTCTCACCTTATTCTGCCCGGAATCATCATCGATTACCTGCTTTACCAAAGCCTCCAAACTCAATTTTTCTTCAAAAAATTTCATTAAAGCCCGCATCATATGCAAATCTTCAAACTCGGGAAGTTCAAGTATATTACTCAACCCTTCCAGATAAAACCGCATTTTCTCATCAATAAGCGCGCTCAAATCAATGAGATCTACAGCTTGCTTCAATATATGAAAGAACGCATCACGCTCCTCGATCATCATCCGCCGTAATCTTGTCTTTACTTGAATGAGCAATTCTCCCTCAAACTGCTCATTCATGAAATTTTGTATCCTTTTTAACCTTTCCGCGTCTATTTTGGCGTCAAGTTTTATAACCGAATTCTTCGTTAATCCCGTATTTGTTATCAACGTAACGCAAATTTTTTTTTGGCTTAATGGAGTAAATTGCATTCTTTTGAAACGGCTGCGGTTTATTTGCGGCTGAGAAACCACTCCGGCGCAATGAGTAAATTCAGAAAGTATCCGCGAAGTTTTCCGGATCAATTCCTCAACTATCTGCTGCCTGGCAGCAAATTCATTACTAATACTATTCTGCTCCTGAACGGTAAGCCCGGAATATTCTAAAAGTTTGTCCACAAAAAATCTGTAGCCTTTATCCGTAGGAATACGCCCGGCAGAAGTGTGCAAATGAGTAATAAGCCCCTGTTCTTCAAGGTCTGACATAACATTGCGCACAGAAGCAGGGCATAATCCAAGCTTATGCTTAGTACAAACTGTACGCGAGCTAACCGGATTCCCTGTCGATACATAGGTATTAATAACAATCCGTAAAATTTTTTCTCTTCTTGCTTCAACATCTACTTTCATCTCTATCACCAAAAAATTAGCACTCTTAAACAAAGAGTGCTAATAATATTAACATACCGCAAAAAATTGTCAAGGATTTTTTAGGAACTTTTCTTCGAATTTATTATCTTTTGGCTCCAAAACATCCATACCTTTAAAAAATTTTTTAGCAATTAAAACCGGTAATTTAACCTCTAAATATACTCCGTCCAAACGGTATTCCGAACTAATAATTTTCCCGTTTTGATGAAGAGTATTAAGCAGCTTCATATTAGTATGCGGGATAACAACCTTAATAGTTGTAGTTAAATTTAATAACTGCGCCTCGATCCGGTCAAACAACTTATCAATATCTGTCATATATTTTGCCGAAACAGTAATACTGTTTAAGAATTTTTTCGAAAAACGCTCAAGAACATTCTTATCTTCAACCAGGTCTATTTTATTTAAAATGTAAGTTACCGGTTTATTTTCCGCGTTTAATCTCCTTAAAACTTCCCAAATTGCGTCATTTTGCTGGTCAATCAAAAAGCTGGAAACATCCAGCACGATAAATAAAAAATCCGCCTCTGTAACAACCTCCAAAGTAGCCCGAAAAGCATCAATTAAATGATGCGGCAGGTTATGTAAAAACCCGACCGTATCGCTAATAAGTACGTTTTGCCTGCTAGCGGCAAGTTTTATCCCCTTTGTAACCGGATCAAGCGTGCTGAACATCTCATTTTTTGTTTTCACCTGCGCTCCGGTTAAAGCATTAAGCAAAGTTGATTTACCGGCATTCGTATAACCGACAAGCGCTATTGTCGGAAGAGCATTTTCTGTGCGTTTTTTCCTTATTTCAAAACGGCGGCTTTCCAGCGTCTCAATTTCTTCTTTAAGATACGCGACACGTTTACGTATCCGGCGGCGGTCTACTTCAAGCTTTTGTTCTCCAGGCCCCCTGGTACCGATCCCGCCGCCAAGGCGGGAAAGCGTAATCCCCTTTCCTGAAAGCCGCGGTAAAAGATATTGCAATTGCGCCAACTCCACCTGAAGCTTCCCTTCCTGGGTTTTGGCATGAGAAGCAAAAATATCTAATATCAGCTGAGTGCGGTCAATAGTCTTTATGCCAAGCTCTTCTTCAAGATTTCTCTGCTGAATAGGCGTTAAATCATTATTAAAAATAACAGTTTGCGCCTTTGTTGTCCGAGCTAACTGAGCAAGCTCCTGAACCTTACCTTTGCCAATATAAAAAGCAGGGGATATTTTTTTTAGATTACATTTTATATGCCCGGCAACATCAGCTCTGATAGTTTTCGTAAGCAAGTTTAATTCTTCGCTTAATTCCTCTAATGTCCAGGCCTGCTCCTTATTCGCCAGCTTAACCGTAACAAGTATGACTTTTTCCATAATCAATTTTTCTTAGTAGATACCACCGAAATTTTACTTTTCAATAATCTTAATAATCGCCTCAGCAATATTTTCCGCTATTATTGCGTATCCTTCTTTTGTGCAATGATGGTCATCAGCTAAAATAAAATATCTGCTGCGCTTTTGCCCGGCCAGATTTTTTTTAAAAACAGCGCTGTTATCCACCAAAGACACTTTATATTTTTCAGCAACACTTTTAACCGCCGCAAACGACTGCTCCGGATAATCGGAAAAAATTAACTCAATATTGCGAGTACGGCAAATTTGAGCAACATTAGTTAGATTATTATACATATTTTCCTGCACATAGTCATCAATATTCAATCGCGGATTTTCCCTTGCAATCTTTTCAACCATTCGCATTTTAGCTGTTTTTTTACCTATCTTTCCCAGGGCTTTATTATAATAAATTCTCGTATAAATCGATTCGTTATCCGGATCCAATTCCAACGCTTTCTCATAGTAAAAAATAACGCTTCCGTAATCTCCTTTTAGATAACAGTAGTCGGCAAACGCAATAAAACTTCCCAAGAGCCTTTTCTTAACAAAAGTATTCCGCGGGAAAAAACCATATATAGACTCATAAAAACTCACTTGCTCTTTGAATTTTTTCTGGTTTACAAAAATATCATCCAATTCAAAATATACCTCTTCAAATTCAGGCTCTGAAAATAATGCCTTCCTTAATACGCTAATTGCTTCTTCGTACCTATTCATAAGTTTATAAAGGCGCCCCAACTCTAGCAAAACCAACGCATCCCATCCTTTTATAAACATCGCCTGTTTATAAATACGTTCCGCGTTTTTAAAATCATGTTTTTCCCTGAAATCATTCGCTTGCGCTATTAATTTGTTGATATCATCCTGCTTTAAAAAGAAATGCTTGCGCCCTTGGGAATACTCTTGCGCTATTAAACAATACTTTAAGTTATTCATAGTAACTGCAGTTAACTTAAGCAATTTAAAATTAGCCATTATTATCTTCACTCTAACATCCCAGTTATCCGCTCCAGCCCCGCTTTCAAAATTCCAGCTGTCGTTTGCTCCAACAAGCACCACGACAAAATCAGGAGATATTTTACCAAGCATATTTTTAAGCTTATTTAGGACAAAAGCAGAATTTGCTCCGGAAACTCCCAGATTATATACCTTGAATTTTTCTTTTTGGAATTTTTTATTCAGCATTTCTTCAAGTTGAGCAGGGTAAGCATTTTCAAATCCCGCGCCTATCCCATAAGTAAAGGAATCGCCAAGACATACTATAGTCCTGATATTTTTATTAAGCGGAGAAAATGAATAGCGAGGCAGCCATAAACGTTCTGCGGTAAAGCTCGCCAAGCGTAAAATAATCTCAAGCAAAATCAACGCAAAAATAGAACCTAAAAAAAATACCCAAAACTTATTTTTAACTTTGTTTTCCCTCATGCTTGAAAATCATTATATTACATATCGACAATAAATTACAACCTAAAGGAAGGCTTATCTATTCTTATTTTGATTTTTGATATTATGAATCAAAAATTGCAGGCTATACAAACCTTACATGCTTTTGATTTTTAGCTTTTGGTTTTTTGATTTTTAGTTTAGCATTACTATCAGCGAAATCATATCGCCTGTTCAACATACCCATAAGTACCTACAATCTCCGGTTTTAGGGTAATTACGTTAATTCCTTGCGTCGTGTCATCATTAAGCGCGCCATTATCATTTACTGATACTTTAAATAATCCAATATCGTCTTTTAACCTTTGAAATCTTGCCTGCATCCCTTGCTCTTTTAAAAGCCCGCTCAAAACCTTTTCCCAGCTTCCATTTTCGGCAATTTTTTCGTCCTTACGTACCTGCTCATACAGCTGTCTCAAAACCAAAGTTAAATCATTTTCATCTTTTCTAGAAAGAAACTCAAGCAATTTAAGCCATATGCTAAACGCTTCAAAATCACCCCATTGATGCCCGGCTTTCTCTTTTAAAAAAAGAGGAAGCATTATATTTACTAACCGCGCCCTTTGTATCTGCGCTTTCAATGATTCGATTGTTTCATCAATAATATCATAATCAAAAGGATAGCTCAGCGTTTGATCCGGCTTCCCTGAAAACCGTTTTTTAATATATGCCCAAAGGTAAGCCGCTTTATTCGCAGGTAAATGCTTTCTAACCTGCGCTTCATAATATTCCTGCAGTTCTGGCCACTTTCCAAGGCTCGGATAATCCCGCCAAATCCTCAAAATTTCCGAAATATCGCGGGTATCAAGCAAGTTAATACGCTCTTTAAGCTGCTCCTCGTCATTTATTGAATCATCAAAATATAGATAATAAGGATACCCTTCTACAGCTCTAATAACTCCAAGCTCATTTAATTTTTCAATAATCCTCTCATCTAAAAACTCTCCGGAAGGGATGCGCCTTTTGGTAACCTTATCCCAGTCATACTTGGCAGGCGTATAATCTAAGGGATTTGCCGTAACATGGTAAAGCCTGTTTAACTCAAGCAATCTATTACCGTTTTCAATAATTTGCCGAAAAGCATAATTACCCATATTAGAATCCAGCGGGACAACATTTCCTATCATATTTTTTTCCAATTCAATATATTTATCTATATCGCTTTTAGCTTTCAGCAAATCATTGGCGCGTTTTCTATTCACCAAATCATGTATTGCGGACCTGGAAACATTAGATAACGCCATAAACTTACGCACATTTCGCTCTATAGCGCCTTTTTCATTTGCCGGTATTGACTTCTTATTTTCAAGGACTATTATATCCCTCGGGACAATATTTCCTCCCATACGCGGCTGCAGCACATTATAAAAAAAAGGCTCATAATACTTTTCGAAGTAATCCATATCAACTGCCGCTTCATAATTAATCCCTTGCTCATATTTATGCACCGAAAAAAACTTATCAAAATCCATATGTATTACCGGCGATAAAAAATCCGTGATACATCTTAATAAATTTATCAGAAAACCTTTTTGAGGCATTCTTTTATTAACCTTATCAGTTATAAACTTCCAAATCTTCAACTTCAACGCAGAGGAATAAAATAAAGGTTCTCTTGAATTACTCAGCAACTTACCTCCTTCATACCAGTCTTTTCCGCTTAACTTTTTTCTTATCGCTTCCCATTCGTGAGTATTCAGCGCGTCCCTAAACTCATCAAGGTCATCAAATCCAAGTTCTTTAAGAAACGCCTTTGCTTTAGCGTCTTCTAAAGAAGCTATTTCATTAAGCATAAATAAAACCTCTTCAATACTCATTGCCATTAAACCAAATTCGCAATTATTCTCCCATTCAATTATAAACGGCTCTTCTGTATACTGCAGCAGGAAACGCTGCGCAAGAAGCTTCGCTGTCTGCCCTTTGCCTTTCTGGCTTTTTCCCCTTTTAGCGACACGGAAGAAACGTATTTTATTTAAACAGCACACAATCACTGATATCATTCTTTTGTTTATTTTTTCACCAGCGGTAATTCCAATGCCTTCGGCAAAAATTACTCGGGAACCGGGAATAACTCTTTCTTTGAGAAATACCTGTTTGCCTATCTCTAAGTCAATGGAATAAGTCCTGATAAGCAGCACATCTTTGCCCCAATCCTGCTTTTCATAAATATGCGGTACTTCATTTATATAAAGCACTACATTTTCCCTATCCTGTCCGCAGCGAATATTTAGGGTTGCAAACTCCAGGCTTTGAAGCTTATCCGTTTTATATATAATTCGCGGGCTTCCATCAGGAGCAAATGCCATTGAAATCACTTCAGCGCCGTGCGTAATATTGCCGATATTGTCTTTTCTTACAATCTCCGGAATTTCAGTCCATATCTTTTTTGCATCTTCTTCTACTATAAATTCACTCATTTTCCTTCTAATACCTCTTCGGTCAACATATTCCGCTTCCCCCAGGGATAGATAATGTTTTTCTTCCCTGCCAATTCCCTCACTTCTGACCGCGAAACTCGTTTCACCCAATTCAAGGCCGGCATATTGCTTATTTTGGCTATCTTTCAGCTGCGATTGCCAAACTCCGCTGTCCGCGGAAGAAACCCATCTTAATGTTTCTCCTCCGATATAAATCACTATATAATTGTTTTCATCTAATCCTATTTTTACCACACCTGAAAGCTTCGTATCATACGCTGTCCTTAACGCAACATCTCCTTTTAATAAAGCAGACAAAGTCCGATCATTTTGTTCCATATCAAATTTTTCCGTCACTACTTCCGTAGTTTGCCCGATAAAACTGCCTTTATTGTCTCTATACGAAGTCTTTTCCCAAAGCTGCCAGATAGCATCTATATCCATACTGTTAAAACCGCAGCCGCTTAATTTATTTTTGAATTTTCGCTCCAATTGCGCGTTATCCAAAATTAGCTGGGCAATTTTCCCCTTTCTTTTTATATCCGCATCATCGATCACACCTTCTAAAAGCCAGAAAGCATAATTCTCATCACTGGCATCTGTTCTTATAAACTGATTTTCCTGCAGTTTTTTAAAATACTCCGGAGTAAAATACATCTTAACCGGACGGCCAAAATATATCTGCCTGTCGCTATTTTGTCTTAAATTATGGTCAAATTTCTCCAGCTCCGGTTTTACGAGATAGCCTATTCGCCTGATTTTAGTTAACATCCTTTCTATCGTAAATGTCTTTCCGGTGCCGCCTTTTCCTACAAAACCAATTACTTTAGGGCGTTTAAAATAATTTCCCCTCTTCTCTTTAGGCACTTTTTTTTCTCTTCCTTCAAGCTCCTTTATCGCGTTTATTATTTTTTGCAAAATTGTGGAAAATGAATCTCTGCCTGTTACTGACTCGGAAATTTTATCCAGCTTCCTCACAAAACCATCAGCAATTCCTTCGGCAATTTTTTCTAAACCGTCTTTAATTTGAAGAACACTATCATCAAAACCAAAGAGGCTGTTTGATCCTTTTTGGCTGGAAGAAAGATTCACGAAATCTTTTTCAGGGTTTTTGAATATCCTTTGCAAAAAAACCGCATCCATGCGCAATTGAGGAGACAATGTGGCACTTAGATTATTTTTTTTAAATTCAAACGATTCAATATCCGCACCGCAGGAATACGGCAGGAAATCAAGCAAAAGAAAAGCATATATTACCAGAATTACCGTGGGTTTTAAAAATTTATTCTTCATATTTCCCAAGAGATCCCACTCTTTCCAAATAACCGCATTAGTTATTCCTCAAAAAGAATAAAGAAAACAAAGAAGTATACCATATTTTTCACTTTATCGCCATAAAAACCAAAATTTGCCTAGCGGCGAAACAGGCAAAATCCGGGTTTATGCTAAAAATCAAGATTTGGAATAATTCGACAGGAAAGAACTAAACGGAATTAAATAAATTAATGCAAGCGTACTATAATCAGTAAAATTAATAACAAAACATAGCAGCGAAGAGTAATCTGCAACACTTTAAAAAACGTCTCTTTCTTAAAAGAATAATTAAATTTTCCTCCAATTTGAACATCCCATCCTCTTCTATATCTTCGCATATGATTCCTCAAATTTAAGTTATGTTAATCTTTTAAAATCTATTTAATTATAGCATATTTCTTAGAAGCTTGCAAGTTAGATTTGATTTTTTACAGGGAGATAATTTGAGATATAACTTATTACAGTAATTGTAGTTATGAAGCTATCTGCTGTTGCTTTTTGTTAATTGTGCTAACCTTTTGACTGTCTGGCTTGTAATTTGCTCGAAATTTAAACGCCACTGCCAATTACCTCCAGCCACTCCCGGAATATTCATCCGGCTTTCACCGCCCAAGCCTAAAACATCCTGCAAAGGAAAAATAACTACCTTTGCTATTGATTTCATTGCCAACTCTATAAACTCCCAATGTATTTTATCAATTAAAACCTTATGTCCTATATACTCAACCAGCCTGTTTTTATCCTCGATCCTTGCCTCAAACTCAAACCATCCTTTGATAGTATTATTATCATGCGTACCTGTATAGACAACGCAATTTTCCGTATAATTATGCGGCAAAAACGGATGTTTAATCAGATCTTCTCCAAAAGCAAATATCAGTATTTTCATCCCGGGAAATTTAAAAAATTTCATAACATCTTTTACCTCTTCAGTTATTATCCCTAAATCCTCAGCAATAATCGGTAGCCCGGGAAAACGCTTAAGTAAAACATTAAAAAAATCTAAAGCCGGCGCTTTTTGCCATTTTCCATTTACTGCAGTTTCTTCACCGCTAGGAACCTCCCAAAAATCAACAAAACCGCGGAAATGGTCAATCCTCGCTAAATCAAAAAGCTTCAGGTTATGCTCTACCCTTTTTATCCACCATTTATATTTATTTTTTTTAAGCGCATCCCAATCATAAACCGGATTTCCCCAAAGCTGCCCTGTTTTGCTAAAATAATCAGGAGGAACTCCGGCGACAAAATCCAATTTTTTATCACGGTTAAGCTTAAAAATATCAGGGTTTGTCCAGGCATCAACACTGTCATAAGTAACATATATGGGAATGTCTCCGATAATTTTCACTCCTTTTTTATTAGCATACATCTTTAGTTCATGCCATTGAGTAAAACACAGATATTGCAAAAATTTTTCCCGTTCGATTTTTTCTTTAAGCTTTACCTTTAATTTAGTTAACGCTTTCTTTTCCCTGTCGCGTATTTCCTGCGGCCAATCACTCCAAACTCTATAACCGAAATTTTCTTTAAAAACAATAAAACTAGCATAGTCATCAAGCCAGTATTTGTTTTTCCGGCAAAACTCATTATATAAAAAAAACTCTTTCCCCTTTACAAAACGGCTAAAAGCTAAATCACAAATCCTGTTTTTTAATTCATACGCTTTTTCGTAATTAACCTTGTCTATAGAAACAACCTCTTCGTTTTTTATATCTTCTTTTTCAAGCAGTCCTTTTTCAATTAATTTTCGCGGGCTGATAAAAATATAATTGCAGGCAAACGCAGAAGCAGAGCTGTATGGAGAGTTTCCATTAATCGCGCTTGTCGGGTTAAGCGGTAAAATCTGCCAGTATTTCTGCCCGCAATCTGCGAGAAAATCAACGAATTTATAGGCCTCATCTCCCAAGTCACCTACGCAAAATGGCGACGGTAAAGAACTAATATGCAATAAGATGCCGCTTCCTTTTTTTTTCATCATTATTCCCCATAAATAATATCGGTAAATTAATCATTAATTGCGAAACAGAATTACTTCCTGCGGATACTTTAAAAAATCTAAATACTTTTTACGCTCAGGTATTTACCTAAAGCGGAAAACGCATCCATCCAGCGCTTTGCGGTTTTATCTCCATGGTTTGCCTTTCCTTCCATTTTATCATGCATTCTTTTCCCCATAAAAAAGAAGCTGTTTTGCGCTTCCCATAAGCGCAGCGGAAGTTCCAGCGGCTGCAGGATTTTAAAAATCCCTTCAACGGTTTTCATCAACGGGATATCTCCCGGATTGCTGCTTATTCTTTCCATAAGCTCATTGATTTTCTGCCCGGCAATAAAACCTAATGTTGTTTTATCGATTTTTAAAGGCCAGCGCTTTATTTCAACAATCAGATCACGCAGTTTTTTAAAATCAACCTCTTCCGCTTTAAGCTCTTTAAGCAGGTCAGCATTAACGATAAATTCCAGCGTACTTGAAAAAATTCCCGGAAGAGGAATGCTGATTTCCTTCATTGCCAGCATAATCGGATAATGATGTTCATTGATTTGCCTAAAAGAAGTTTCGATTTCCCTAAGAGTAGAACCAAGTATATTTGTAAGCGCCTGGCGCTGCATATCTTTAAAAAGATGCCAGAAAGAATACTCATGGCTATTAAAATATTTATCCAGTAAAGAGATTATCTGGGCAACATCACTTTTTTCAAAAGCTTCTCTCATCTCCTGCTGCATTATTAAAAAAGTTTCATCATCAAGCAGATCGCAAACTCCGCCAAACACATTATGGTCTCCAAGATGTAAAATAGCAAAACTTTTTGCGCCTTTTTCATATGTTATCTGAGATTTAATTTTTACGCTTCCCATGCACAACTTCTGCCGTCCGGCTTCCAGCCGTTCAAATGCAATACGCTTTGCCTCATAACAGTAAATATCGCTAACCTCTTCGTAATTCGCAAACAAAGACCAGAGTGCGTAATGCGCTCCCGCCCTTTGCATATCAAGCTTAGCCGGCCTAACAAACATTTCATACAATTTCGCGCCATTCTCATATTCGGATATATTACTTTTTGCCTCTTCTATAATCTCAAGATAATCATCTTCTAGATCAAAACCTGTTGCCTGTTTTATCAACTGCATTGCTCTTGAAGCGTAATGAATTACCTGCATTGCCTCAATCCCGGAGATATCATCAAAAAACCAGCCGCAGCTGGTATACATCAACATTGCGTAACGTTGAGATTCAAGCAGCCTTAATACTTTAATTGTGTCTGCCTCTGATAATTCTTTGCTTTTATTAGCATTTAAAAATTCGCTGACCTGCGCCGGAACTCTGTCTAATATAACCGAAATATACTCATTACGCACATGCCAGGGATCATTAACATACATTGACATCTGATCCTCGTATATCTTTACCATCTTATCTCTTAGCCAATCCATAGCGTTACGCAAGGGAGCCCGCCACTGCTGGTTCCAGGAAGAATGTGTTCCTATCTTACAACCGCAGTTACTTCTCCAGCGTTCCACACTGTGAAAGCAGCTCCAGGAAGAATTCTCTATAATCTGGACTTCATATTGCGGAGGAAATTTTTCCAGGTATTCTCCGTATATGGTGATTTTTGCCAGGTCATTGGAAGCTATGTAATTAAAAGCGTAAGAAAGCGCCATTTCTCCATAATGATGATGATGTCCGTAAGTTTCTCCGTCAGTAGCAATATGTACCAGCTGCGGTTCTGTTCTTTTCGCGTCAAAAGTCCCTATCAGCCTTTTGGCAAAATTTTCTCCGTTCCTCAACAGTCCGCCAAACGCGACATCCTGAGAAACCGGGCCATCATAAAAAAATATGTTAATAACCCTTCCGGAAGGCAGGCGGCATAAATATGGCCTTTTAGGATCTATATTCCCTCCGATTACATCAGCCCATTTTTTTTCTTCGACCTTCCTTATTCTTTGCGCCTGATAGGGAGAAAGTACTGTGAAAGTTATACCGTATTCCGTAAGCAAATCAAGTGTCTCATAATCCACTGCTGTTTCCGAAAGCCACATCCCTTCAGGCTTACGCCCGAAGCGGTAAAAAAAATCTTTAATTCCCCATAAAATCTGCGTACGCTTGTCCTGTAAATTAGCCAGCGGCATAATTAAATGATTATATACCTGCGCAAGCGCGGAACCGTGGCCGGAAAATTTTTCCCGGCTTTGTTTATCCGCTTCAATAATAATCTTATACGTCTTTGGCTGATGGCGTTCCATCCAGGAAAGCAATGTCGGCCCGAAATTAAAACTCATGTTAGAATAATTATTAACTATATCAATAATATTGTTTTCCCGCTCAAGTATCCTGGAAACCGCATTCGGCGCATAACATTCCGAAGTAATGCGTTCGTTCCAATCGGGATAAGGATACGCCGCATCCTGGAGTTCAACTTCCTCAAGCCAGGGATTTTCCCTCGGCGGCTGATAGAAATGTCCGTGTATGCATAAATATTTATCCATTACAATGCTCCAATTTTTTGTATAAAAACTAACTCGCTTCTATTATACCACCGTCTTCCAGAAACTACATCTTTATGATTTATGATTTATTATTTAACATAAATCATTAGCGACAATCAAGGAAACCATTTAAACACTTAAAAAAAAGCTTTCTAATTTTCTGCGGCTGCTTCGCAATACTTCCTTCAAAGGATACCCCATGCTTATAACTGCCATAAGTTCAAATCCCCTGTCTATACGCAAATATTCGCCAACCGCGTCTTTTTTGTTTAATATCTCACCCATCCAGCATGTTCCAATGCCAAGCTCATGAGCGCAAAGCAGCATATTCTGTATGCACGCTCCCACAGCCATAACATCTTTATCACGGTCATAGCTTTTTGCCTTATCAAGAAAAACACATACACATACCGGAGCATTTATAATAATCCCGCCATACTTGGTAAATTGAGCCAATTTTTGTTTATGTTGTTGTTCTTTTATTACAATGAATTTCCAGGGCTGGTTATTTAATCCTGACGGCGCCCATATCCCAGCCTGGATTATCTCTTTAACAACATCATCTAATACCTGCTGATTGCTGTATTTGCGAATCGACCTTCTCTTGCTTATAGCTTCTTTTACCTTCATCTTTTACCTATATTTAGATTTTTTTCAAAAAAATTCTTAACTTCAAATCCCCTTAACATCCGCCATAAAAAAAAATAAAACATTGCCGGAACCGAACCGGTTTTTGTATCCATTATTAAATGCAGCGTATAACCAACGCTCATTGCCATAATATAGTAATTATTTGTATATATCATAATTACCCATAGCAGAATAGCAATTTCATTGCAATGAAATAAAAGGTAAAGTTTCTCAAACGGCTGCCTTCTCTCATTATTAGCAATGGAAAAAAAATCATAAATCTTCTTTATATTAAGGCAGGAAAACCCCCTATGTATGAAAAATTCTATCACATGATCAATATCAATAAAAACACCAAAGATAAAACAAATAATTCCAGCAAAATAATCCTTAATAAAAAAAGCTACTGTTGTACCTGCGAATAAAGATGCGATAATATGCCGAGACGGCTTCATTTTTTACCCTGCAATCCATAAGTTATTTTTATTATTATAACAAAAAAGATTTCATAAATCGAGAGTGCTGATTAATCGGGGGTTTTATACTACAGGATAGGGAAACTATAAACGCAGATCATGCTTCAATATTAAATTCTTTGCCATAATTTTTTTTGGTTTCATTCCAGCCTTTATAGCAATAATCAAGCAAATGTTTAAACTCTACTGTATCTACATTTTCTAATTGCACGCCAGCATGAAAGTTATCCGGAGAATCATGTACTCTTTCTTTAACCCAAACCACCTTTCCAGTCGCAAATATCGGCATAACCGTCCCAGGAAAGTTTATCTGCCAATCAAGCAAAGAATTTTTCTCTACTTTTCTATTTAATGCCGCTTTAAAACCGCCGCGGCTGAAATTTTCAGCTAAAAATATTCCGCTGATGCCCGCTTCTTGAGTATTGAATTCTCCGTCAATGGCAGTACCAAAACGCATATATTTTCTTCGTTCTTCAAACACAGATAAATAACTCCTCTTTGTCAACTAATACATTTGTAGAACATCCGCAAAAAGCTGATTAAGTATACCATACTTTATGAAATTTGCAACAGTACGTCTAAATAACTATTTATTCATCGCTGTTACAGCTTCGCTGATAAACTCATCCATCAACTCTTTTACCGTAACAATCTTATCCACCCTTGTAGCATTACTTCCGGCAAACACAACTGCTTCATCTATATTGCTTGTTACGGCATTTATTAATGCCTTTGCTATACAATAAGGGACGCTCTTGGGGTCGCATGTCTTAAGGCAGCGGTAATGACAGGAAACAGGAATCTTTTCACCGTTAACAACTCTTTCAACTAATTTAGTCTTGATTGCCCGGCCTGGCATTCCTACCGGGCTTTTAATAATCACAATGTCCTCTGTCCTGCAATTAATGTATTTTTGCTTAAAATCATCCGGTACAGAACATTCATTTGTAGCAACAAAACGGGTTGCTATCTGCACTCCTCCAACTCCAAGCTTAAAAAATTTAGCGATATCTTTACCTGTATATATGCCTCCGGCAGCAATAACCGGAATATTTGCTTTAAACTGTTTTTCGTATCCTCTGACGACTTTTATAACTTCAACAACTAATTCTTCTAACGCGTTATCTTTTGCTGCGGTCAGTTCTTCAAAACTGAATCCTAAATGTCCGCCGGCTTTCGGGCCTTCAACTATAATCGCATCCGGGATATAATCATACTTCTTCTTCCAGGTCTTAATAATTATATCTGTAGCCCTGTCTGAAGAAACAATCGGTATCAGCTTAGTTTTGGAAGCGCCATCTTTAGCATATTCCGGCAAGCGTAAAGGCAATCCTGCTCCGGAAATTATAAAATTCGCTTTCTCCCTCACCGCAGTACGCACTAAATCCTCATAATTGCTGACAGCAACCAGTATGTTGACTCCAATAACCCCTTTTGTCAATGAACGCGCCTTACGTAATTCCTGAGCTAGGCCTTCACGGGAAGCCCTAACAAAGTCACTTTTCATCAGCTCAGAAAGATACCCGAGCCCTACACTGGCTATTGTTCCGGCCCCTCCGTAATTCGCAACAGCGCTAGCTAATGATGCCGTCGATATTGCCACTCCCATTCCACCTTGTATAATCGGAACCTTAATTGTTAAATCTCCAAGCACCAGCGGTTTTAATTCACTTACCATGTTTTCCCATCTTTCTATTTAATATACTTTCTTTGGCTGGAGATCAATTGGTGAATTATATTGCCAAATAAAATATTACTCTTTTTCCGCGCTTTTAAAACTGCTTGCCATAAAAAAATTATAAAAAACAACTATTTTCAAGACACTAGATTTGTCCTGAGATAAAGCTGCTATTTATTTTTTTAGATATTATACTATTATACCTTATAAAAAGCAAGCAGTATCTATTTTTATCAGCAAAACAAAGATACTTGAGCCTTTTAGAAACTTTATAAGTAAAATGTCCGCCTTTTAAGGGCGGACATTTTACTTACTTCAGGTATATTTTTAAACAGTAATAACTTCTTTATCGGAAAACTGTTCTTTTTTATTCAACTTTTTTATTATTTGCTCTGCCGCTTTCCTGCCTGAGAAAAGCATCCCTCCAAATGTCGGCCCCATACGGGGTATGCCGTAAACGGTAGCCGCTGCCATCCCCATAACATATAAGCCGGGATAAACCTCCCCTGTCTTTTCAACTACAAGATCCTCTGATGTGCACACATCCATAGGGCCGTAGGTCTGTATTTTTAACAGGCCTCTTTTCTCAAGGCTTTTCGCCACCCATGCATCGTGGCCGGTAGCATCAATTACTACTTTTGACTCCAAAGCAATCGGATCAACGCAAGTAATCTGCCTCGGCAAAGCCGAAACCGGCGACCAATTAATAACCGTGCCTTCAACCCTATTATTACGATGGACAACATCGTCAAATTTGGTAAGGTTAAGGATTTTAGCGCCTGAATCGCAGGTTGCGGAAATAAGCTTTGAACAGGCAGTAGGGCCATCAGTAACAAACAAGCCGTCCTCTATTTCTTTATACGGTATTTTTAATTCATCAAGGATAGTATCTGCCGGAGCCCTGAAGGTCAAAGTATTCATAAAATAACCGCCTATCCAGAATCCGCCCCCTATATAGTTATTGCTTTCTATTATAAGCGTTTTAATACCCGCATTTGCCAGATCGCGTGCCGCGACAAGGCCGCTTGGCCCGCCGCCTACCACTATAACGTCAGAAACAATATACTCCTCAAACCACTTGGTAAACTCGCCAACAATAGCTCTGCTTATCTGTGACTCTTTTATTTTCTTAAACATCTCTCCATCCTCCTTATTTTAGTAATCCTACAACAGAATAAGCGCGGAAAAATAAAAAAACCTTTATGCCGACACATAAAGGTTATCAGTTTTCATACCCCCTCTCCCTCCGCTGGCATTATCCAGATCAGGTTCATCGGGTAATCCGCTTGTTTCACGGAACTCTCAGGCCGGTTTACCGCCTCCCCGCTTAACACTAGTTTTATTAAATCACAAAATCCATTTTATTACAAGTAATAAAAAATTGACCCTGATAGCTGAAGCGCGTCCGAACACTTACGATCAGCCAACCGACGCCGTTTAATCCGATGTATTATCAAACTACGAGTTAATGCTTCCGGCATTTCTGTAACTGAAAACATCGGCTGTCTGGCGATGCTGATCTTCAGTGCCGCCATATATCAATGCCGGTTTTCCCGTATTCTTTTTATTCAGCTTCTGGTAATAGCGCAATCCTTTGAAATAATCCTCGTTGATCGTGCTTCCCAACTTCACTTCAACCGGCTTAATGGATGTGCCGTCCTCAAGGAGGACATCAACCTCATTGCCGACATTGTCGCGAAAGAAATAGATATTGCTGTTCTTACCTTGATTTGTCCGGGCCTTCAAAAGCTCGGCAACAACGAAATTTTCAAATAACGAACCTTTAAGCGGGTGCTGTGCAATATGCTTGGCGTCTTGTATATCCAAAAGATACGATGCCAACCCGCAATCGGTAAAGTATAACTTTGGCGCTTTAATAAGCCGCTTGCCGAAATTGGTGTGGTGCGGACGCACAAGAAATATAATGTAGCTCGCCTCAAGCACGCTTAACCAGCTTTTAGCTGTGTTATGATTAATACCGCAATCATTGGCCAGATTCGATAAATTCACTATCTGCGCCACTCTGCCAGCGCACAGTTTGATGAATTTCTCAAATTTCGCAAGATCCTTCACATTAATAAGTGCCCGGATATCCCTCTCAAGGTAGGTACTCACATAAAAGGAAAGAGCCTCGGACGGATTAAGCTTCTTATCGTGGATCCGGGGATAAAAGCCGGTAAAAAGAACCTTATCTATAGGCTTTGCCTTGTCAGAATAAATTTCAGCGTATGAGAACGGCAAAAGAACCGCCAGCGCAGTCCTTCCGGCAAGGCTCTGGCTAACCGTATTTAAAAGGTGAAAGTTCTGGCTTCCGGTCAGAATAAAATGGCCGGGCTTGTCTTTTGTGTCTACGATCTCCTGAATATACGATACCAACTCCGGAACACGCTGAATTTCATCAATGATAGCACCATCTTTGTGGCATTCGGCAAGAAAAGCCCTCGGATCATTCTTTGCGTAATTGCGGGTATCTATGTTCTCCAAAGAAAAATACTGCCTCTTTGGGAATAATGCCTTGCAAAGAGTCGTCTTGCCTGATTGGCGCGGCCCGGTGATGGTAACGACTGGATATTGGCGCGCGTAATGCAGGATCTTCTCTGAAATGGTTCGTTTTATCATGATACAAGTATATATTGAGTTTTACATTTTGTCAATCCAATTCGCAATCTGTAAAGGCCATATTTGTACAGGTTTACCATATCGTATAGGTATTGTATAGGGCAGCTCCTATTCACATCCGTAAAACCATCCTGTCAGGATTTAACATTAAATGTTCTTTTATGACAGTAAAGTTTTCTTAATTGCGTCACAGTAAAATGTCACAGCAACTATCAAATCCGCTTCATTTGCGCGTGCGCGATGATCTTATTCATTAATTAAGCTGATCAATAGGGGCACTACTTGACTACATTTCTGAGGGATTAGGGACAATTATTTCTCCCTCGGACAAAGAAATACCCTCACGCGCCTGTGGCTCGCAAGAGCCCCGGTTCGCATGAGGGTAATAAATGGGGTCGCTGGCTCAGCCGAGTTAGACTGGCTTTAATATCAAATCCAGCGCCTTATAATCCGCTATTTTACCAAAGTTAATAGAGAAAATACACTCATATTTCAATCAGCTGGCCGTCTTCTACGGCCATTACGCTCTCGCCGAAATATTCTTCAAATCTCTCCGGACGCTCTGTATGGATCGAACCGCCGCACTTTGACCTAAGCCGGTATGCAAATTTTTAATTCGGAATCGAATATTTTAAGCGTTTTGCCATTTGCGCCATTAAAACAATTACACTCTTCCAGAATATGTTGCAGATTATTTTTCTGTTCTTCCTTTTTTAACAAAATATTTAATGCGCGGGGCGTATCATTAAAGTCGATTTTCAGCTCATCAGGAAAGGTAGTTTTAGGAAAATTCTTATATTTCCATTCATAATTAATACAACATTCTAATTTATCAGTATCTTTTGGTGTAAATTCAACTAATGGCCTGCTCCACATTGATAGTTCATCGGCAAATATAAGAAGAGTCGCGATTGGTGTTTTTAATTGGCAATTGTGATCAAAAAAATGCCTATGGTCTTCCGATACATGACCGAGATGAAGATATTTTTTTCGTTTAGTTAAATCATGCAATAAACAAGCCTCGGCGGCTATTTGAAATGCAATATACAACTCTGTGTTGATTATCTGAGATTGATAAAGATCTTCCGCAATATCCAACACCATTAATGATGAAGCCACGGAATGATTTAATGGAAGGCAATCGTGAATAAAACCACAGGGGATATTTTCCCGCCTCATCTTTTTCAATCTTTCATCTGATTCTTTATCAAGGTCTTGTTTAGTACGCTGATACCACTCATGATGTTCAATTATGAACCGTGCCAACAAACTTTTATTTATTACCTTGCTTCGTATTTTTGTAATATCCATAGAGTCGCAACCAACCAGATTCAATTTAAAAAGTCTTTCCTCATAGGTACGTAAAAATTTATAGCCGTAACCAAAATCATGAAAAATAGCTGCTAGGAAAACAGCGGCCGACATAATAGTTTGTTTTTTATCTTCATGAAAATATATTTTCTCCTCTTTGCACCATTGCTTAAAATGAGCGCAATCAAATTGCCACTTCACCATAGCATCATTCCAAAATTTATGGAATAATTCATCACAAACAAAAGTTACTTTAAGCATATGCACGAAATGATCCCTATAGTCTGAATCTTCGGGTTCCACATAATTTAACCACTCGATATACGCAAGTTCTTCAATGTGTTGTGCCAAAGGAGGAAATACCTTACTAAAAACTACCGAATACGCTAAGGCGCAGTATTCCATCTCATGAAAATAATTAGACGGAACTGATTCTTTCAACTTTTCGAATATAAAACACTTATTTTCTGACTTATTCCTAAATTCTCTACCCGTAACATAACGCTCAACGTCTATCATGTCATCGAAATAAGTCACATTATCTTTAATAAGCCCAGATATCCACTTCCAAAATTCTTCATTGGAAAAAGTGGTTTGCTTAGTCATTTGTAAATCCCATTTTTATCATCTTCATCTATATTTTTTCTATCTCTAAGCACCATTTTTGAAAAGGAGTAGGGTGCTCACGGCTCTCTGGACTATTGATCAAGTGATTGACAGTTTCTAGTATTTGCTCTATATCAAATTCCTCAGCCAGAGATGCTGTATCTTTAAGTTTATCAAGAATTTTTTCGTCTACTTTGCGCTTTTCTTGTAAGGACTTTAAATCACTCAATATCTCTGTTAATTTGAATGCTGGATTGCGTGATCCAGCGGCCGAGAATTTATTAAACAGAATGCTGTTCGCCTTTAACCACTCTTCACGCACCTCTTTATTTATGGCTACATATATTTGCGATAATGTTGAAAATAAAGCACGGTAGTCAGGTCTATCCGGGGAAGTAACAAAAATTGAGTGCTTCTTGAATTTATATTTTTCTATTTCATTGAATTTTATCTCTCGCATGGCCTGGGACATACCGTAAAGACCCGGAGGAGTATCGATAATGAGTGTCTCAAAATTATTCTGCGCAAGAAGCTCTAAAATATCTCGCATCCTACTTCGAAAGAAATGTAGCCTCTCCTCTTGAGAGATTAAGGCAACAATGATTTTAAGATCCTCAAATATAGAACTAGAAGGCATAAAGAAAATTTTCTTGTGCTTAGCAATAGGTATGCAAAAATCGCTTCCAACTCGCTCGGGTTCCTTTTTATATTGCCTAAACACTAACGGATCGGATAAAAGCAATTCATTCAAATAGCGGACGTTATTTTTTTCTTTGCTAAAAATATCAACAAGGCTTGTTCCTGTTATATCGCCATCAATAATAAGTGTCTTTTTGTCTTCTTTAAGTGCTACCCATCCGGCTTTAGCCAATGCAACAGATGTCTTACCTACACCGCCTTTTTGGGAATGTATCGTGTAAATTTTAACTTCTGTTTTTTGTTTTTGAGGTTCCATCATTTTGTTCTTTGTTTAAGATAAATCATTTAAAATACGGCGAAAATTTTCTCGGCTGCTTAATGGAACATATGATAAAAATGACTCTAAAACTGGAGCCATCCTTTTTAATATATCCCGCACTTTTCTATTATCTGCCTTATTAGCATTTAATACGGGTGTTAAGACGGCGTAATCTCCGCCAATCAGAACAAATATCAGTAAGTAGCTAATGATTAATTCATTTATTTCATCATTGCAAAGCAGATAATCAATATTCTTGAATTGTTCGCAAAAAACAGGTGTCCACGTAAGATTCCTTTTTATTTGCAAAAACAATAATATTTCCGAGAATGCCCCACAATTCGACGATGCCAAAGGAAGTTCAAATCCGCAAGTTTGCCTTAAAATCGTATTATCCTTTTTAAATGCGTCCAATTCATTAGGATATTCCTTCTCTTCGTGAGACAATAAAAATACTTTTAATGAAGAAATTACCATGGTAACGATTGGTTGCTGGCTACCCTTGATATACTCAGAAAGCTTTGGCAGTTCTGTTGTTAGGAAATCTTTAGCTGAAGTAAATTTCGCAAGATCGCATACCTTTTCAGCATCTGCAAGCCCTTTATTAACTTTTTCTCCTAAAAAACCAATTGCTTCCCCATAATATTTTTTAAAGAAACCTGGAACAGATTTGGACAATGGTATATTCCAATGCAATCCTAAAATCTTGGAACCTTCCGGAATTTGACTGTTTCCAGTCCATATATCTTTTGCCAGCTTATTCATGATCGTATTGCTAATATGCGGGTTGAGCGCATCTATGGGAAACCTAAGACCTTTCAACGCATTATTGGATTCAATATCTCCGTCCTCTGCTATAGCAAATAATGCACAAACAGCATAGCTCAATAAGTCCGCCTTATTGACTGTGAGATACCTCGACGCAGCAAAACTCGGCTTTGCATTGATAAAGTGATGCCTAAATTGCATCAACGAAAAGACGTTTTGTTCATTTTTTAGAATACTACTTATGTATGCGGCTTTGTTTTCCGTTGTTAATTTTTCACCTGATTTCGTAATACTAATAACAGTTTCTCGAGCCATCCACCAAGCAAGTGCAACTTTTCTCTCATCATCATAATCGATATGCATGTTAAGATCGAGATACCGCAAGTAGTAAATTGCCAATTCCCTACGTAACGACCATATCAATTGCATAAGCGCCATTTCTGGTATATGCAAATTATTTTGTGGCTTATTAGCAAATAATAATCTTTCAAAAATTGCATCTAGAAAGTCATAAAATTCCTTGTTAGTAAAATCACTTTTAGCATCATCTTTTGCATCAGCGCGGGCATTAAGAACTATTTCCAGTATCAAAAGCCACGCTAAATGATCTTCTTTTTTAAAATTCTCTATCCACTTTTTTGTAAGTTCCAAAATTTCACGGGAAGATATACCATTTATCGTATCTTTTAATATCGCGTAAATACCTTTTTGAGAAAAATAAGGCACAAAATATACATTATCCAAATACCAATTTAAAATACTTTCAAGGTCATCATTCCCCTGGATTTTCTTCTCTATTCTTTGCCCAATAGCGTCTTTATCAAATGGATCGTCAAGCAATAGTGGTAAACTACTAATAATCGATTCAGTACCGGGCTCAAGCGCACTTTTTAACGCCATACCTATAAATGCTCGGCGATCTTTACTGGAAATACGTTGATCGCTCAATTGCTTTAGCATATACTGCGCATAGAGAAAGTCTTTAAGTAAAGAATCTGAAATTTCACGGGCAGCAAGTGGCCAAACGAATGGTTTTTCAGAAACAATGTTATCGTACCGATCTTTAATTATTTTCTTGGTGTATCCAGAAATAAATGTGGCATCTAATAATTCATTTGCGACGGTTTTTCGTATTTCTATCGAATCTGCTCCTATTAAATCATGAAGAACAAGCAGCTCCCCGCCTTTTTTTTCAGAAGGAGGAATAAAAATAAGTGGGCCTGCCTTGAAGTCTTCAACAGTAGCCACAGCTCTTTCGGGTGGCATCTCAGACAAAGCGCCTACTATATCCTTAATTGCCTCCTCAGACAATGTAGGTCGCGGCGATGAATCATCTTCTTTTTTACGAGAAATACCCACATCAAATTCCTGCAAATAGGGAATTAATCTTTCGTCAATTTGAGCCCCTTGCAAATCTCCATAAAATGCCCTTAGCATCTGTAATGTAATAATCTTGCCTAAATCTTTACTAAAATTATCCTTGATTCCTTTCTTCAAGAAAAATATTAATGTGTCGATCCTTTTTTCGTATGAAAAACCTAGACTGTCGAAAGCTTGATCAAGTAACTTTTTAAATCCCACAGGGCTTTTTTGGCCAATAATTCCGATAAACAGATGTTGTATAATTGAGTTTTCCGTCATTGCCGTGATATTACTTCGAATATCTTGCTGCAAACCTTGTGGCCCTTGTGGGAAAGCACGTAGAAAAACTTGCCTTGTTATCTCATCTCGCTTCTCTTCACTAAATGCGGGATCTGTCCAGATATTTATGAGAGCGTCTATCCAGACATTCACCCACTGCATGTAGAATTTCACCCCACAAAGCGTTGGTGGAATTGTTGGCTCTCTACCAAGGAAAAGCCCATTATCTTTCATGCATTCATTACTATATTTAATGAGGGCTTCCAGCGGTTTCCCTAAAGGATTATTCTTATATTCTAAAGCAAAGAAAATGATTATTTCAGAAGTAGGTATTAAAAAACGGTAGCGCCACTCACATAATTTTAAGAAAGCTTGCGAATACTCTTCAAGTGAAATGATTTTATCTTCAAATAGGCTCTGTAGTAATGTATCAGACCCAAATTGCTTATTTATTGGGTGTTTTACTATTTGCATCTGAATAAACCGGTCATCAACTAAAAGTGGCAGTTCTTTTCTTTCAGCCAACTGAAATGTTTCAACCGTAAGGATATCGTAAATATGAAGACTCTTCATTTTTTGAGTTTCTTCTTTGATAAAAACGTGTTCCGGAATAAATAACCTATTGTTTCCTTTTTTAGTATCTTTGAGTAGCGCCAATAACTCCTTCTGCCATTGCGCAACTCTGTCAAAAAAAACAACCTCACGGATTTTCCTTTGGATATTTTGCCACACAGTCTTTTCTACAACAATTTTTAATCCAGCGTCATTTATTAAATCAATTAAGTCGTATCGTTCGGCTAATTCTAGCGTAATCTCATCAAAAACTAATCGCACAGCCTTATCAAAGATATCATTTAGTCCAGTAGTTGTTATATCTTCTTTGTCCTGAATGATTTTCTTTAGTTCTAAATAACGTGCTTCGCGTATCCTACCTTTTTCATATAATCGCGAAAGAATCTGATGAAAACGTATAACAATTACTGATGAATTTTCTGGAATCTCTTCCTTCTCAAGATACGCAGAAACTAAAGGAAGATTTTCTGCTTCTGCCAAACGAATGGCTAATTTAACTTCGGTATCTTTATGTGAATCTGGAAGACTGATATGTTTTATCAAATCGCTATCGAATTTCTTTTCCAAGTTTTTAAATATTTTTTCTTGAGATGCCTGGATTGGCTTATACTTTTGCTTATCTTCTTCCAAAGCCAGATGCAGAATATCAGGATAATATATTGCATCAAATTTACTTATCAATTTAGGTATTAATCCCAATTGGTGTAGCGTGATTAAAGCAGTGTAATCTATTACAATATTTTTTATATTCGAAGGGATACAGATAGGGACTAGTTTATTTTTTTCTACCCGAAATCCATTGGTCGAATATGTCGTAAATTCTGGTCTCGTTGATTCTTCGGGTAAAAACGCCAATGGCTGCGTCCGATACGCCCAATCCAGATATAGTGGGATATTAAAAAAACTGCTGAAAAAATAACGCAAGGCCTTTCCTTGGCTATACTGTTCGCATAACTTTTTTCTAGACTCATAGCGACGATGAACCATATCCTTGATTTCATCCAGAGAAACAGCCCTAAATACCTGATCCTGAATTTTTCCTGCCTGTTTTAATTGTTCGAGTCTCATTAATGCCTTGTGAGCTTTTTCTTCTTCTCCGATCCGGAACCCCAAATCAACATATTCCAATAGTAAAGCTGGTTCATCCTGAAAACGCTCGAAACAATTATCAAGTGTTTCAAAAGCGCTTTTTTCTTTATCGCTAGCCCGCAAAATATGTGCCGCTAATCGTAGGCATTTCAGATTTACTTCTTTGCCACATTTGATAAATGCTTTTATTATTTCGATGGCTTCATTATATTTTTCTTGTACTGATAGTACTTCTGCATAGCCATAAGCAAGCTCTGGATCTTGAGGATTATTTTTTACCAGACTATTCCATGCCTGCTCTGATTTCGCATAATACCCCAAGTTCCTGGCTGAAATAGCTTTGTAATACATTGTTGTATTATCACTTATCCCCAATATTTCTAATTTTTCGGCGGTTTCAAAGGCTCCTTTGTCATTCTCCAATTTCATTTGAACCTTGAGCAGCTCTCGTAAAATAAATTGATCTGGATATATTCTTTGGCTCTCCCCAAGAAGCTGCTCCGCAATTTGATATTCACCTTTTTTTATAGCTTCTACCGCGTGCCGGTATTTACACAATATCTGCAAATGAGGCGGCGGATTTTGGGCTTCAATCTCAGAAATAAGCTTGAGCGCATCATCGGAATTGCCCTTCGACTCCTGATAACCTGCTTCCAAATATTTCCGCCACAAGCTGTCCGGAGAAAGATATTCATAAATTATTCTCTGCGATTCTTCTTGTTTTTTAATCTGATTACCAATGTCAAAAATAATTCCTGCGGCACGTTCTTTTTCTGTATCATCTGACGTAAGTTCTAATACTTTCTTGGCATTTTCCCAGGCATTTTTAGCATCATTCAACCTCTGACTCTGCAAAAAAGCCATTATCAACAATGCCCAGGATTGTTCGGGGTAATCGCCGGAAAGAGCGATAACTATACTTTTAACAATATCTTCATCGATTAAACTTCCTCTAGACGCTACATATTCAGCAACTTCGTGAGCAATAGGGCGAACTGAAATTATATATTTTGCCGCCTTATCGGCACTCTTATAATCTCCGAGAAAATTCAAGGCTTGCATTTTTGTTACTAATGCGCGATAAGCAAAATAATAATCTTTTAAACTATTTTTTATTGCAACCCCATATTCTTGGGAAAATATTTTTTCTGCACTTTCCACGGATTTTTCGCAAAGAATCTTTCCTTCGCTATCTATATCCTGAGCATAAACAACTCTATCAGTCTTGCCTGTGGATTTAAGTGCTCGTCTAAAATAGGCGTCTGACATAAACGCACAAACCTTATCGTAAAAATGCTCATTTTTATACAAAGAGGTTGCGATAGAATCATTTTTCTTTTTTTCCTCAAAATCTAATAAAAAATCGTTATACTTCTTCTCTGCTTCACTAATATTGCCTGTCATTACCAAAATATATAATGCCTCTGCCAACCATGGGGTTTTTATTTCATTCTTCAAGATAAAATCAGATCCCATTTCAAACTTTTCAGTGTCAATCAGCAAAGTTAACCAAAAAGAAATGGTTTTATCATCCTTTGAATGAGAAACAAGATCAATTGATGCGTCCGCCTTTCCTTCAAATAACAAAAGTTTTGCTGTTACTCGAGCTAATCTTTCTTTCCACTTTGATTGGTTTGTAATATTTTGATAGACAGTATTGGCCTTATCATAATATTTCCGCGCCTCACTTATATATCCTTTGCGTTCTAAATTTAAGAAAACATCAGTCAATGTAATAAAGCCTTCCAATTTTGATTCTTCATTGAGTGCGTCATTTTTATCGCTTAAATAGCGCGATAATTCCTCGGCATGTTTCTTCATAACTTCTTGGGTAGGCATACATCCATCGCCCCACACCTTATTGCAAATTTCCTTTACTTTCGCATCGCAGACATCTGCAAGATCTTTTTCTAATCGCTCCACCTGAATAGTTTTAAAAGTAATTTGGGTAATAAAATCTGTTGGCGTTTCTTGCAATTTTTTCTGAAGAACTAACCTGTTTAGATCATTGAGAGTTTCGACAATCTCATTATGATTTTCGATAATAATAACGTGGAATCCCTTGCTTTTAAATTCTTCAAATAAAATTTCAAAGTCAGCGATCTCGACAAGATAATCGTCATAAGGTATTTCTTCCCTTTGTTCAGGAAATTTTAAAAATATACAGGGGGCCCTCCGAAATTCTCCAAATCTTTTCAATACATACTCATCGGCGTCCCTCAATCGTTGATCTGTAAAACTTGTTCCGACAAAAAGCAATGTGTTTTGCACTGCTTTTGACTTTAGCCATTCATTAAAAGAAGAATGTTCTAACTTATATTTGAGATAATCGTTCGAGGTGATAATAATTGAGGATGGAGAGTTAATATCGCCGTGTAACTTTACAACTGTCTTTTTCACAGGAACAATAGAGGGAATATCCCAATCCTGAATAATAATGGCTGGTGCAATTCCTTCTTTACGAAAAGCATCTTCGAGCACACTATCATAGTTCGTTGTAATAAATAAATTTGTATCCAGACTTATTAATGTCTTGTGAAGGGTTTCAGGAGAATGTGGATGTGTTTTTATCCTTTCTGCAATTTCTTCTCGAAAGGGCAACGCTCCGATTTCTTTTTCAATCTTTGTTGCAATTCTCAATAAGTCTTTTTCCTTGGTTTTTATTTTAAACTTAAGTTGGATATCAGATATTAATTTAGTCCATAGTGGCAGTCCTATTGCAACTGAGCAGCCTGCACCAATAAAAATAGCCAACCGTTTTTTCAATAGCTCATCAGCTAAATATACAACAGCCTTTTCATTTGCTTCTTTGCTCTTTTGAAGAAATTGTATTTTTTTGTCTATGGTTTTTTTCATGTTATACCCGATTGCCTTTTATATCGTCAATCACCAGAGTTCGGTTAATTCGCGGCTACTTCATACAAATACTTCTGAAACTCAATAAACGTCGTCCGGATATTATCGACGCCGCCTAAGGCTTCTTCTGCATCGCGAATGGCCTGATATTTCAAGGTCAGCAGATCAGGAAGCTTCTCTTGATCAAGCTCTTCAACGCCGGTCTCAATGTACTTAGACAGCACAAACTCAAGGAACTCTTTGTGCTTGTTATCCAATCCTCGGAAAATCTTTGTCTGGGCATTGGCGACACGCTCTTCTCGACTGATTGGTTTTACTGCAAAGGAGATATACTCAAGCACATCAAATAAATCGCTATTCTCAGCGTTAATTAATTTCTGTAAACTAATTAGAACATCTACTCCGTAACCGGCATCAAAAAGCTTTTCAAGTAATATCTTGCGTGTTACCGGACTTGACCAGATCTTTCGAAGCTCATCTTCGCTTTTGAAGAACTCGGGCAAGGCACCGAATATCCCCTTTAAAAACTCCTCCGCTGAAATCGGCTTGCCGTCTGCGCTCCAAAACGATGTCGCGATCATGTGCTGAATTTCGCGCTCTTTGCCGTCACGAAGCTTAATCTTTACCTTTTTAGGACACTCACAAGGACTCTTGCCGCATTTAGGGCAAACAGGCGGCGGATCTTTTATACAGACGCATGGTCGTTGGCCGCAACGTGGGCAAACCCGGGGAGGATTCTTCTCACATACGCAGGGATTCTCACCACACTTGGGGCAGACTTCAACGATTGGCTCGCCGTCCCATTCCGGATCAGCAAAGTGATGATACGCGTCCACAAAATCATAAATGGTGAAATAATCCTTACCGTCAAATAACCGTGTGCCACGACCAATGATCTGCTTAAACTCAATCATAGAATTGATAGGCCGCATAAGGATAATATTACGGATATTCCGGGCATCGACTCCGGTAGAGAGCTTTTGAGAGGTTGTCAGTATTGTCGGGACAGTTTTCTCGTTATCCTGAAACTCCCGCAAATATTGCTCCCCAAGCTTACCGTCATTGGCGGTGACTCGAACGCAATAATTCGGTTCCGTGCTTTTCTTATACTGATTAACCAATTCCCGCACAGCCATTGCATGATCCTGACTGGCGCAAAAGACAAGAGCTTTTTCATTCTGATTGATTTCTGAGAGAAATATCTGCACCCGCTTGGCTTCGCGCTCTTTGATCTCTATAATTTTGTTAAAATCTGGCTCGGTATAGATTTTGCCTTCTTCTACTTCGCCCTCGATGATCTTGTCATCCGAGGTGTAAACATAATCGTCAATCGTCGTCTTAATACGCTTAACCTTGAACGGAGTCAAGAATCCATCATTAATGCCTTCTTTAAGCGAATAGACATACACCGGATCGCCAAAATAGCGGTAAGTATCCACATTGTCCCGACGTTTAGGCGTTGCAGTTAACCCAAGCTGAACAGCTGGAGAGAAATATTCCATAATACCGCGCCAATTACTTTCGTCATTCGCCCCGCCGCGGTGACATTCGTCTATAACGATAAAATCAAAATAATCTGCTGGATATTCACCAAAATATGGCGCGGGTTTGCCGTCTTTATCTTTCCCACTCATAAAGGTCTGGAAGATAGTAAAGAAAATACTGCCGTTAGTCGGAACACTGCCTTTTTTGCTGATTTCTGTGGGGTTAATTCGAACGAGCGCGTCCTCGGGGAATGCTGAAAAGGCGTTGAATGCCTGATCAGCAAGAATATTTCTATCAGCAAGGAATAGAATGCGCGGCCTGCGGCTTCCGTCACGCTTCAAATTCCAGCGTGTTTGATAGAGTTTCCAAGCTATCTGAAAAGCGATAAAAGTTTTGCCTGTGCCGGTAGCCAAGGTAAGCAACATGCGCGGCTTATCTTCAGCAATGGCGGCCATTGCGTTATTAACTGCGATTTCCTGATAATAACGTACTTCTTTTGTGCCGCCAACATCTTCAAACGGCACTTGACTGAATTTATCCCGCCATTGGTTTTGAGTGTCAAAAGTCTTATTCCACAACTCATCCGGAGATGGGAAAGCGGCAACTGGTCCTTCTTTGCCGGTCTTCATGCAGATCTGGTAAATCTCTTTGCCGTTACTGGCATAAGTCGTATCAAGATGCATCATTCCGGCATAGTTTTTGGCTTGCGCAATGCCTTCGCCGACTTCGAGCTCATTGCTTTTGGCTTCAATAATAGCAAGCTTACGGCCACGATATACCAGCACATAATCCGCGATTAGCGGTTTGGCGCGTCCTCCGCCGGTCTGTATTTTCCCGGCAGTGATTTTATATTCCCGCAAGACTTTTGTGCTATCGACCACGCCCCAGCCGCTGGCTTTGAGCTTCGGGTCAATATATTCCGCTCTGGTTTCGGCTTCGTTCATGAGCATACTCCTGCGAGTTCACCATTAAATACTTTTTGTAGTATCGATTTTTTTAATTCTTCCAGATCCCTCAACTTCTGATGATAAATAACCTCGAGTCTTTTTGTTTCGACAGATAGAGCATCGAGCTTGGCGACAATGCATTTTTGTTCAGTGAGAGATGGGAAAAAACTGGAGTAGGAAAATAAATGTTCCCGATTAACCTTTGGCATACCCGCTCTAGCAGAACCTTTTATTGCAAAATCAGTAAACTCTTTTGTTAGGAGTAAGAAGTACAAAAAGTCTCTGTCTAGTATTGAAGCTATGGGTTTTAAGGGATATATATCTGCACTACATAAACCTGAAAAGTCTGGTCGCGCTACTTTCACTAAATATGGACGTATTTTGCTATAAAGGATCATTAAATTATTGAAAGTAAATTTTCCAGAAATCAATTCTTCTTCTCTTGATGTTTTCAAATCAATCAAGCGCCCTGTCATGCTCTCAATGTTTGCTCCACCAACATGATATTGATCAACATATAATTCTTCTCGTGGATCAATTAACTTTGAAGAGATTTCACACACTTCACCCAGTTTTTTTTCCTCCCATCCATCGCCCGGATTGGCAAAGACGCTCTGCAAATATGACTCGAAAAGCTCATGGGCGTTTTGCAAATGTTTTGATACTGTCTGCTTAAGATAGCCATCCAAGATGAGAAATAAAAACCGTGGTGAAATATTTTTAAAATTTAATAACACATAGGTTCTTTGATATGCCTCAAATTTCCCTTTGTAGTAACTAACCGCTCCCACATCTCCATTGCCAGCAATCAAAAGCGCTTCTGTATCAAATGAAAATTCGTCGCTATAGGTATGTTCTCTAGCGCATGTAAAAAATGGGAATTCTCCGTTTGGGTTTCCTTGATTGACATCCTTCTTGCCAGTTTTAATCTCACATACTTCCCCCAGTTTTTTCACTTCCCAGTTTTTCTTCATACCAACCCTCGAATCGTCTTCATTATTTCCGCGCTCTCCTCATCCAGCTTTTTCATTGAAGCCAAAATCTCTTTTGGCTCACGCAATACTGTTTCATCCTTTTTATGTGGATTCTTAACCGAGAGATCAAACGTGGTTTTATCCACATCGGCCACACTCACAGTCCAAGAATTTTCCGAATCGGCTTTAGTCTTGTGTAGCTTTATAAAATCTGCCAGATCATTTTCATTAAGAGGGTTAGTCTTGCCAAGGTTTCGGTCAAGATTAAGCTGATAAAACCAAACCTTACGTGTCGGCACGCCTTTTTCAAAAAAAAGCACGACGGTCTTAACGCCAGCGCCAGTGAACGTGCCGCCGGGTAAATCAAGCACTGTATGAAGATTGCAACTCTCCAGCAAGAGCTTACGCAGGCTTGTCGAGGCGTTATCAGTGTTAGAAAGAAAAGTATTTTTGATTACCACACCAGCTCGACCGCCAGCTTTCAAGATTTTAATAAAATGCTGTAGGAATAAAATCGCGGTTTCACATGTCTTTATGGGAAAATTCTGTTGCACCTACTCGCGTTCCTTACCGCCAAAGGGTGGATTGGCAAGGACGATTGTATAGCGGTCTTTTTCCTGAATATCCGCAAGGTTTTCAACCAGCGTATTTGTATGGACGATATTTGGCGCCTCAATGCCATGCAAAATCATGTTCATCGTGCCGATAATGTAGGCGAGTGATTTCTTTTCTTTGCCGTAAAAAGTATTTTTCTGGAGCGTTTGGGCATCTTTGGTTGTCAGGTTCTTTTTCGTCTTGAGATATTCGAAGGCTTCGCACAAGAAACCTGCGGATCCAACCGCGCCATCATAGATTTTATTGCCGATTTCAGGCGCGACCACCTTCACGATGGTTTTAATTAGCGGCCGGGGCGTGTAATACTCGCCGCCGTTTCTGCCCGCGTTTCCCATATTCTTAATCTTGTCCTCATACAAATGGGACATTTCATGCTTCTCGGCACTAGAACGGAAACGAAGCTCGTCAATTAAATTGATGACTTCGCGCAGGTTGTAGCCGCTTTGAATCTTGTTCTTAAGTTCGTTAAAGATTTCGCCAATTTTATATTCAATGGTGTCGGCACTCTCGGCATTGGTTTTAAACTTTTTTAGGTAGGGAAATAACTTGTGGTCGACAAAATCTTTCAAGTCATCGCCACCGAGGGCCTTGTGGTGGTCAAGTTTGCCGTCCTTACCCTTGGGAACAGCCCAGACTTCCCAGCGATATTCCGGGCTGATAATTCCCGTGTAGGTTTTGCCTCTTAACTCTGCCGCCGATTTCTTCTCCTGCTCCAGATCATCCAAATATTTCAGAAAAAGAATCCAAGAGGTCTGCTCCACATAATCCAGTTCACTACTGCAACCGGCATCTTTATGCAGGATATCGTCAATATTCTTAAAGGTTTGCTCAAACATTAGCCGTCCTTCTCTGTTTTATATGCTTCCCAGTGACCACTACGTCCTCTTGATGGCACCGCCTAAACGTTATTTCCCAATTATTTCCCCATGCCCACCTTTATCTGGGCCGGTACGACGAATTTGCCCCTTATTTTGCATTTTACTTAGATGATATTTTATGCCTTCTTCGGTCAGGCCGATAACCACTGATAATTCCTTCCGGGTAATTTGCGGGTTTTTCCTTATTTCTTCGATAATTTTCTGGGTAGTTTTCTGGGTAGTTTTCTGGGTAGTATCCTGAGCCTTTTTAGGAGCACTCTCGGCCTCTGGCCGATAGAATGTCACAACAAATCCTGTCTTGATATTCTCAAATGTCACCCGCACGCCCGCGGCTTTACATTCATCAACAATGCGCTTAAAACCAGAACCCCAGCGTTCAATGTCTTTTGCGTAATAAAAAGTGTCCGCAATCAACGGGTTGCGCGGGATGCTTTTCTCTCTGCCTTTAATAAATTCCTCCGGCGAGTGGTCATAGGGAAACTGTCCGGGATTGTATATCTCAATTCTATTGCGATAAATTGCCAGCTCATTACCGGAAGGATTGTTGAAATCGCGATGGCAGAGGGAATTGATAATGGCTTCCTTCATGGCGCGAATGGGAACCTCCGGAATTTCGACCCTCGTGCTACCGGAAAGATCAGCGCGCCAGTTGATGTGCTCTTTGACATAAGTTTCACATTGAATAATTATGTCAAAAAGAGTTCCCTTGAAAGATTGGATATCCAAAAACGTCGTCTTTTCATCCGTGGCAAAGACAGCCGCACGCACCTCAATGCGATTGTCTTTACAAAAGAGCGCTCGGCCCGCGTTAAGCAGTTTTTTACCACTGAGAAGGTGAAGTAATTCAGACATCTCCGATCCCCATGCATAAATGTAGTTATTTTTCTTTTCTACTAAACGCCTCAGCTCATTAACCGAGAGTTTCTTGTCTTCCTCCCCAGAGCCGAATACACGCCATCCTGCCCGCTAACTTTAACAATAATGCAATCCTTGCCCTGTATCTTCTTGATCTGAATGTCTGGATGTACCTTGGGCTCAATCCAATCGCTGATAGCTTTTGAAATATCATGCGGGGTCGATTTACCGATCTGCTGTCCTAAAACGTTTCCATCGTCTTTAATCCCAAAATAGACCGTACCTTTACTGTGTTTATTCAGCATAGCCCCCAAGGAGATAATCGCCTCTTTGAGTTCCGATGTTGATTTCTTAAGTTCTACAATTTCGCTTTCTGTGAATTTCATATGTCATCCTTTTTTGCCCTTCTTTGTGCTCAATCTTATTTACAAAAAGGGTATAAAACATTATAATATAAAAGATTAGGCATTGCTATCAAAATTTGCTGGATACAAAACGTAAATCCATGAAAAATACACCGGAAAAAGATAATTTCACATATATCCATGACGACTATGAGGACTGCAATTTTTGCGCCCAGAAATACAAGGGCTACAGCGTCTTCAAGTATTCGGGTGGCAGAAGCATTGATATAGAGTTCTGCCCCAAGAAAATGGACGCATTAGGCATCGTTGTGGACGCGGCATATTCGATGACATATTACGAAGTCAAGCATCCGAAACTGTTCAAAAATCAAGGCATACCTGATGACATTCCATCATACGCTGATTATTTAAAATATGAGAATTTTATGCATGACAAAGATAAAAAAGGATGCCTTGCGCTTATAAATAAAAAGGTTGCCGCTAAAAAGAACGGAGTTTTTCAGATCAAAACGATTCCTCTTAATAAAGAATATCTGGATAATTGCATTGCTAATAAACAGGAAATGATTTTCTTAGGGCTACATGTACAATTAAGCAAAATCAGCGTCGCCAAGATAAACAAAGATGCTCCGCATGGAAGCGGCATTGACGAATACAAGGACATTAAGGACATTGATGAGCAAACAAAAAAGATCATCATGGGCCTAAGGCCGGAACGGCTTTATCACATTCTCACTGCTTATCATACGCAAGAAACATTTGATGAGGGCGATGTCGAGAATTTTCTTACGGGATCAAAGGACTTCATTGAAGAAATAGATGAGGTCATTCATTTCAAAGATTCTGATTTCAAGACGCTACTGGATAAAATGGCGCGTCTTTGCTTTTTGTGGAGAGACAAGCAGGACGTCTCGTCAGAATTTATAAAAGAGGCGAACGACTTCATTCTCCTCAGACGCAAAACGGAATATAACCCGATAGTCGAATTTATCGGGGTTTTCTTTGATGATTTAATCAGCGACGTCATCGCAAATAACCGGCTTATCGAGTGCAAGCATTGCCATTTATTGGCGGCTTATTTTCGCAATAAGAAGTTTTGTAGCAAGGCAACCGATGGCCGCAATTGCTTCGGAAGGCATCACAGCAAACAAGATTACCTGCGTCACAAAGGGAAAAGACTACCCGTAAAGCGGGCATGGATCAAAAAAGCTCGGCGAGAAATCCCCGGATATTAGCTCAACCATACAGAAACACCCCCTCTTTAAGATTTTTCTTTATATAAAGAAAATCGCAAAAATCCCGTCGTTTATCAATCTACAACATTTCTAAAACTACGCTAAACTTTACTCTGTAAGCAGGATTTACAGAGTTTTTTATTTTATGGCAATGTTTGCCAAGCAGTTTAGCGGATCGAAAATGTTATCCAAACAGGCAATCGAAGAATTTCAGGAAATCTACTTAAAGACCTACGGCAGAGAGCTGTCGTTTGATGATGCCGCGGAGCAGGCGCATCAGCTCATCCGCTTTTTAAAGTTCGCTTTAGGGTATCCGTTAGACTACCAGACAAAGGACGTGAATGATGAATGACCAGCGTATCAGCAAGATCTACGATTACAAGGACGCGGCCGGAGGCCTTGTTTTTCAGGTCGTCCGGTTTGAGCCAAAGGGCTTTTCACAAAGGCGGCCGTTCAATGACGGCTTTGCTTGGGGATTAACCGAGGGTTGGTATCAAAAGAACGGTCAGGCGAATAATTATTACAGGATCAAAGACGAGCCCGCGAACAAGTCAACGCCGCCCCTCTCTGATGCGGTCTGGTTTGATGCTGTGGATCCGGTTCTTTATCGCTTGCAGGAGGTGATGCGAGGCATTCAGGATTGTGAGACGATCTTTATTTGTGAAGGCGAGAAGGACGCGGACAATCTCGCCGGGTTAGGCTTTATCGCGACATCTTGCCCTACCGAGGCATTGCATGGATGCTGTGAGGCCGTGGTCATAGCCGACAAGGATGAGCCGGGACGAATACACGCCCATACAATAGCAGGCAGTCTTTGCGCGACGGGCATTCTGGTTAAGCTCATCGAACTGCCCGATATTGATGGCACACCGGTCAAAGATGTTTCGGATTGGTTAACCGCTGGCGGAACGCACGCGGCTTTTCTTGATCTCTTAAAGCAATGCCCGCACTGGACACCTTCACAAATAGATACCAATGCTTCTATCGCTCCGGACTTACAAAACCTCATCAGTCAATACGGCGATCCATATTATCTGAGCAAGGACGGCGCTGTTACAGCTCTAAATCAAGCATTTTGGGCAAGCCTGCATCAAGCAGAACACATTCAACTCTTTGAGCCTGATGAACGGGAATTTTATCGCTACAATCCGGAAAGCGGACTCTATAGCGTTATTTCAGAAGACACAATCAAGCAGGAAATAGCCGCACGCATTCTTGATGTATCGCGAGAGCAAGGCTTGCCGTCACTTGAACGTAAACGAACCAACAGCAGTCAGAATCATATCGTGGCCCAGCTTAAAGGCATCAGCGAAAAAAAGAACGCCTTTCGTCGCGACAATACGATCGTTCATCTGGCCAATGGAGTGATCGTGTTTAAGAATAACGGCGAGGCGGACTTTTGCTCCTTCTCTCCTGATTACTGTTCACGCAACCAGTGTCCAATCCCTTTTGACGCCTCGGCGAAATGCGACCGGTTCTTTGATGAACTTCTTATTCCGTCCGTTTCCGCTGATGACGCGCTTCTCTTGCAGAAATACACCGGTCTTTGTCTTTTGGGCAATAACCTCATCCAGAAACTGCTCATCCTTGACGGCAAGCCCGGGCGCGGCAAATCAACCTTGGCCTTGATCATTCAGAAGCTGGTTGGGCAGATCAATGTCACGGAACTACGCACTCGGCACCTTAGCGAGCGTTTCGAACTGTTCCGTTATCTTAAAAAGAATCTTCTTGTGGGCGTGGACGTGCCGGGCCAGTTTCTTTCAGAAAAAGGCGCTTATGTTATCAAAGGATTGGTTGGCGGAGATTGGTTTGATGCAGAGCAGAAATGCGGCACAGGAAGTTTTCCGTTTCAGGGCAATTTCTGTATCCTGATCACTTCCAATTCGCGTTTGCAGGTGCGCCTTGACGGTGATACCGGCGCATGGAAAAGACGGCTACTGATCATTCGATTCGAAGCACCTGCGCCTGCAAAAAAGATTCCGCACTTTGATGACTTACTGATTCAGGAAGAAGGCAGTGGCATTCTTAACTGGGCATTGCAGGGATTGGGCCTGCTTCTTAAGGACATTCAGACCGGCGGCGACATTAAATTGTCAAAGGCACAGGATAAAATCGTTGAGGGCTTGCTTGCTGAAAGCGACAGCTTACGGCACTTCCTTATAGAGAATGTTGTTCAGGATGAGGAAGCGGACCTTTCAACTACGGAGATCGTGGAGGCTTATGCCGAGTATTGCCCTTTAAAGGGATGGAACCCCAAGCCTATTACCGTGATTCACCGTGAGCTCGAAAGTTTAATGCTGGAATTGTTTGGGACGTCAAAATCACACTCGATAAAGCGGGACGACAAAAGCACCAAGGGTTTTCGCCGGGTTGCGTTTAAGGACAAGTGATATGGGCTTAGATCTGTCCAGGTTAGAGAAAGTAAAGCGCCGGGGTTCAAACACAATAGCGCGCTGTCCGGCTTGCGCTGAATCAGGGAGTGACCGCAAGGGTGAGCATTTATTGATTAACGCTGCTGGTCAATTTGGCTGTGTCTTGTTCCCCGGGCAGAATGGCCAACAGCACCGCCAGCGCATATTTGAGTTGGCAGGGGTCAAAGAAACGACAAGCAAAGGCTTTGAAGTCAGGAAACCCCTCTCTCCTCCAGCAGGTGCTTCGGTTATTCAGAAGGATATTCTGGGACATTTGGGACGCATCCCATCAACTCACGCCCGAAAGAGTTTTGAAAATCATCTAAGTGAAAAAGAGTATAAAGCGCAAGAAGAACCGACTGATAGTGTCCCAAGCGTCCCAGAGAGTGAGAATGACTGTTTAGACGAGTTGGGGCCAAGACCATTTTGAAAGGAGATTTATTCATGTCCACAAAGAAACAGATCGAGGCAAACAAACAGAACGCGCTTGTGTCAACCGGGCCGGTGACGGCTGAGGGCAAGGCTCTTGTGTCACAGAACGCTGTTAAGCACGGCATCTTCGCCCGGGATTTGATTATCACATCGGGCGATGGTAAGGAAGATAAGCAGGAGTATAACGAGCTTTTAGACGGCCTTATCGTAAGCCTTGCCCCTTCCGGACAGATAGAGTGCCTATTGGTTGAAAAGATAGCCGCTGATTACTGGCGCCTGCGCCGAGTATTGCGTTTTGAAACCGGCAGTATTCGTAAGCAACTCGATACGGCAATCGATGATTACTATAATAAAATGGACTACTTTGGCAACAAAGAGCACAAAACCAATAAGGAAATTAACAAGGAAATGGCCTCTTGTAGGACAAACAATGACAAGCCCCGGATTGCCGAGCTGAAACAGGCCAAGCGTAAAAACAAGTACGCCGAGGAAGTTACAGTCAAAATAAGCAGTTTGCCTGCCGCGGAGGATTGGGACAAGGTCATCAAGTATGAGAAGGCAGTCCAGCGGTCAATATTACAGAACCTTGCCCTATTGAAACGCCTGCAATCTATGCGATTAACAAAAAGAATTCTTTTTTATGAAACGCTCGGCGCCCGATATAGGCGACAAACTACTTGAACCAATCGGGAACACAAGTTATAATGTTTTATAACCTTAAAGGAGAGAAACCTATGCCTGAATATTTAAAAATCCATGAAGCGGCGGACCTGCTTAAGATCACCAAGCAGACATTGCGCAATTGGGATAAGCAGGGCAAGCTAACGCCTCACCGCCATCCTCTCAACAATTACCGTCTGTATAAGAAGTCTGATTTGATTAAGCTTTTAAACAAGATCGAGAAGAAATGATCGCCAAGCCCGTCAGATATTTTCTTTACGCCCGCAAGTCATCGGAGAACGAAGACAAACAGGTCGCCTCCGTCCCCTCACAGATCGAAGAGCTCAAGAAGCTTGCCCAAGAGATGAATCTAAACATCGTTGAAATCTTCACCGAGGAGAAATCTGCCAAGGCCCCGGGACGTCCGGTCTTTAGTCAGATGATCGCGGATATTCACAAAGGCCGCGCCGAGGGCATTCTTTGCTGGAAATTAGACCGTCTGGCGCGTAACCCAATCGACGGCGGCACGATTAGCTGGATGCTTCAGCAATCGATTATCCGGCATATTCAAACATTCCAGCGCGCCTATCACCCCACAGACAATGTTCTGATGATGAATCTTGAATTTGGCATGGCCAATCAATTCATTCTCGATTTAAGCGTTAACACCAAGCGCGGACAAAGAAATAAAATTCAACAAGGCTGGCTTCCGCACAAGCCGCCGTTCGGATATCTCAACAATCTTTACAATCAACCGGATAAGCCGCCGATCTACCCTGACCCGGTATCTTTCCCGATCATGAAGAAACTTTGGGCGATTCTTTTGGAGAAACGCTGTTCCATTGACAAACTTTTTGATATCGCTCACGGGATGGGCCTAAAGATGGCTAAGGGCGCTAAGATGTCGAGCCATAACTTCTACCTGCTCTTTCGTAATCCCTTCTATTACGGCGCGTTTCTTTGGAATGACGAGGTATATCCGGGAAAGCATGAGCCTATGATCACCAAGATAGAGTTTGATTTAGCACAAAAAATCATAAATAGCCGGAGTTTTCCTCGGGAGCAAACACACACTTTTGCCTTCACCGGCCTGATGCGTTGCGGAGAATGCGGGGCTTATATTACCGCTGAGGAAAAGTTTAAACACTTAAAGAATGGCGGCACAAATCATCACACTTATTATCGTTGCACAAAAAGGATCAAGCGGGATTGCTCCGAGCCGCCTATACGATTAGAGGATCTTGAGAATCAGATCCGTGACATTTTAGGCAAAATAACCATACCGCCGCAATTCCGGGATTGGGCGATAAAACAACTTAAAGTTGATCAATCAAAAGAAATAGTCGACCGCGATGAAATCACCAAGGCGCACCGGCATAATCTGGATGCCTGCGCGAAAAAATTGGACGCGCTTTTTAATATGCGCTTAAACGAAGAAATCGGGCCCGATGAGTACGCTAAGAAAAAAGACGATCTATTGCGGGAAAAGCAAAAATATGAGGAGTTAATCGGTGATACTCAGCAGAGGATCGAAACTTGGTTAGAACGGGCTGACAAAGCCTTCACTTTCGCTCAAACCGCTCAAAACCGCTTCGAAACGGGCACTTTGGAGGACAAGCGGTATGTTCTCTCGTGTTTAGGTTCGAACCTCGTCCTGACGGGCAAACAACTGCGATTTCAGGTCGACAAAAGCCTTGCTCTCTTCCAAGAGGTTGCCCCAGACGTACAAAGCCTCCACAACCGGTTAGAACCGACGCAACTCGTTGATTCTACGACCGATTGGGAGGCTTTATATGCTCAAAATAAAAAATGGGGTGGATGACGGGATTCGAACCCGCGGCCCCAAGAACCACAATCTTGTGCTCTAACCAGCTGAGCTACATCCACCGTACTTGGCAAATGGCTAATAGTTAATACTTAAATTTATTTTGTTATATATTATTTGTCTTTTACTTTTCACTATTTGCCATTTAATACGTGCTATGTGCCAATAATGGCGTCCCTGGCCTGATTCGAACAGGCGACCCTCTGCTTAGAAGGCAGATGCTCTATCCAACTGAGCTACAGGGACCCTGAATAGCTAATAGCTACTGGCAAATAGCTAATAGTTCATTTAAGACTATTCTTAAAAGCCCTTATTTTCTTTATAAGCGTTTCAGCCTTCTGATAAAAATCAATTCTTTCTTTCTCAGAATGAAAATTTTTCTGTAATATTATATATATCTTCCGCGTAAGAAATCGCTAATTCCCATATTTCTAAATCTTCAAATCTAAACATTCTGCTCCATTAGCAATTTGCTATCAGCCATTAGCTATATTGGTCGGGGCGGAAGGATTCGCCTCCTCCACTCAAAACATCGTGCCTGTCCCGCCCTTTGGCGGGATTTTTCGCTGCGTAGGCTCCCCTTCGTTCTCTAAATTTACATCCCTGTAAATTTGAGCTCCCATAAGGTCGCTCCGTTCACTACGCTTCGAATCCTTCTTACTCCTATTATTTGGTCGGGGCGGAAGGATTCGAACCTTCGACATCTTGGTCCCAAACCAAGCGCTCTAGCCAAACTGAGCCACGCCCCGAAAACAAAAATCTGCTTTAAAAAATTAAACGCTGTCAAATAACCGAAAATTTTCGCTATAAAACTGCCTAGTTAAATCCCTAATCCTTCTTCTTATGAAAAATTTAAAAACTATATTTTAATATAAAAGTGTAGAGAACTTAACTAATATCCTCTACACTTTTATAAAAATTATCTTTTCAAGGCCTATTTTTATTGCTTTCTCTGCTCTTGCTTTTTCCCCTCTTGTTTTTTAACCTTTTCCTTCTTTTCCTTTTCTTCTTTCTGCATCTCTTTTGCCGGCATTATAATACTTAAGGAAATAAGTACATTTTTTTCATTGCCTTTTTTATCTTTTACTTTATGAAAAGTAGCTAAAATTTTCGCGTCTCTTGCCAATTCATCCAGTTAAATTTTGACCAGTTGGCCTTTGCTATCTTCGACGACAATGGCAGAACCGGTTTTTGACTTAAATTCCACATAATCTACTCTACCAACTACTCCAAACACATTTCGCGCCTGCAGTCCCTCTAACGCTGTTACCGATTGAGTAAGAGTCGCATCCTCCGCTTTTAAACTATGTGCTTGAACAAATAAACCCATCAAAAGCAATAATCCAAAAACCAAAAATTTTCTTTTCATTATATCCTCCTTATAGAACTAAAATTTATTATTTAGTATAACACCATTCAAAAATAAGGTCAAGAAATTAGAAGTGATATCACATCCTAATACCGGCAACCTATACATATAACGGCAATAATAATACTTTATCTTTTATATGCGGATTTTTAAAATCTAAAAATCCTTTTTCCAAAAAAGCTTCACACTCCCATCATCAGAATCAACCTTTAAATCAAGTTTATGGCGATTAAGATACGCATCATCCAATTCATTGATCCAATCGACGTAATCAACCCCTTTTTCCAGGAATTCCGAAACATTTGGGATATAATATTTATGCAAAGTGAGCCTAATTGTTTCCATAGTAATTTTTCTTTTTTCAGGATACTCGTCTTTTTTTTCCTCGCACTTATTCATCATAATATCCCATGTATTAGAATCATAGGTTCGTAACAAGCCATTTTTTTTATCGATACGCTCTTCTGCCGCTGCTCCTACTGTTACAAAGGGTATCACCGTAAATAAAACAATGTATGTAAGCCTGACTAAAGTCTTCATATCCACTTAACAACAGCACGTCATAGTTCTTTATGTTGACAATTTTTCTGCCTTATAACTTCGTAGCAAAATATCGCCGCCGCTACTGCAGCGTTTAGAGAAAGCTCATTTCCAGGCATAGGCAGGCTAACCTTAAAGTCAAGCTCCGAGAACAACCCCTGGCGTATTCCTTTATCCTCTGATCCTATAACCGCGCATAAAGGAAAAGGCAAAGAAAACCGTGTGATCTCCTCGCCATCTTTTACCACTGTTCCTACGACCCAATAGCCTGCCTCTTTTATTGATTTAAGCGCAGGAATTAAATTCGTTACCTGTGTGACCGGGACATAGTTTTCTCCTCCGCAAGCTACACGCAAAACCGTCTCATTTATACCAGCACTCCGATGCTTAGGAATAATCAACGCAAACTTACCGAAACAAGCAGCGCTTCGCAAAATAGAACCCACATTCTGAGGGTCGGTAATACTGCTTAGAGCCAGTAAAGTTATCTTTTCTTCTTTTGCGAAAGTGAGCAACTCCTCCAGCTTGACATAGGAAAACTCCTCTATTTCGGCCATAACCCCTTGAGCATGGACATATTGCGCCCTGGATTCAAAATCGCGTTGATTAAGCTCTTCACAGGATATATTCTTTTTCCTTGCCAGTTCTCTTATGTTTTCCGTATTCGAATCGACCTGGAAGAATATTTTCCTGATGCTTTTTGGATTTGCCTTGATGCGTTCATAGACCTGATGCTTTCCAAATAACTTCATCAAATCACTCCCTATCAAATTTTAAATATTCGGCAGGATTAACTGCGCAATTTTAAAATATATTATTATGCCCAGCACATCAACCATTGTCGCTACCATCGGCCCACTCATAAGCGCCGGATCAAGTTTCAGCCTACGGAAAATTATCGGCAATCCCGCTCCGAAAACAGCAGCCATAAATATAGTTATTCCCATTGAAGCCCCTACAGCTAAACTCAGCAGCCAGTTATGCTCCAAAATCGAAACAACAACCGACCCTAATACTGCAACAGTTACTCCTATACATATACCCAGCAATGATTCTCTTAACACAACCTTAAAAAAATCATTAACCTTAATATCTCCAACCGCCAGGCTGCGAATAACTATCGCCGCAGACTGCGAGCCGGCATTACCGCCCATTGCTATCTGAATAGGCACAAAAAAAGTCAATGCCAACATACTGTTTATAGACGCGTGATTGCTTTTCAGGACAAAAGCGGATATAGATTCAATAAGCACAAGCACAAAAAGCCAAAAACTTCTTTTCCAGAACAGGTTGAAAAAATTAGCATCTAAATACGGTTTTTCCACAGGCAAAACCGCCGCCATTTTTTCCATATCCTCAGTTGCCTCCTGCTCAATAATATCTACGATATCATCAATAGTTATAATACCGACAAGCTTGTCATTATAATCAACTACCGGAGCTTCCAGCAGGTCATAGCGCTTAAAAAGCCCTGCAACCTCTTTCTGAAGCGCTAACTCATTTACTTTTATAAAATCCGTATTTTCCTTAAGATCTTTTATCAGCATATCCGCCGGAGCTTTTATCAAATCCTGCAGTTCGACTATTCCCAGAAGTTTATGATTGATATCCGTAACATAAATCGAATTCAAATTAAAATCATGCTCAAAACTCAAACTATCCTGCAATTTTAATATTGCCGCGCGCGCAGTTATCTCTTTTCTTATCTCAACGAAATCAGTTGTCATTATTGATCCTGCGGTACCTTTCTCATAGGTCATCAATTCCCTGACGTCATCTACCTCTTCTGTTTTCATCAGCCTAAAAAACCTTTTCATAATCTTAGGCGGCAGGTCATGAAAAAGATCCGCGCGTTCATCAGAAGCCATTTCGTTTAATACCTGCGAGACTTCGCTATTATCCAGGTTATTCAGTAGAAAAGACTGGTCCGCAAATTTCATATATTCAAAAAGCTCAACCGCTAAACGCCTGGTCAATAACTTGAATATAAAAATCTTCTCATTATCGCTGAAATGATGCCACCCTTCGGCAATATCGATTGAGGGGATTTTCGAAAGCAAAGCTTTAAGTTCG
>JACQZH010000039.1 GCA_016213925.1 Candidatus Omnitrophota bacterium
TACAAGCGCGGGAGTTCTTGCTGATACGGCAAAGAATACTATTGTTCTTGAGTTTAACGATAAAGAAGCAGTGCGTTCTGTTCTCAATGCTCAACATAAACAAATAGCCGCAATTATACTGGAACCTGTATGCGGTAATATGGGGGTTGTTCTTCCTAATGATGATTTTCTTGTTTTTTTAAGAAAAATAACCGAAAAACACAATATTCTTTTGATTTTTGATGAGGTTATTACCGGTTTTCGTTTTTTTTTTTTTTTTGCGCAGAAACTATTTAAAGTTAGGCCTGATATTACCTGCCTTGGGAAAATTATTGGAGGTGGGCTGCCTATTGGCGCTTATGGAGGAAACAGCAGTATTATGGAGCAGGTATCTCCGTTAGGTAAAATGTATCAGGCCGGAACGCTTTCCGGAAATCCGGTTGCCGTTACTGCGGGCATTGAAACATTGCGGATTTTGAAAAACGCTGATTATAAAAAATTAAATAGCCTATGTGATCATCTTTGCAAGGAAATTAGTGCTATTTCCAAAGATATCTGTGTTAATCATATAGGGCCTATGTTTACGATTTTTTTTACAAAACATTGCGTGAATGATTATAAGCAGGCAATGACTGCTGATATAAAGAGGTATGCCGGTTTTTTTCACGCGCTGCTTAACCAGGGAGTATATTTTGCGCCATCCCAATTCGAAGCTAATTTTGTATCTTTTGCGCATACTAAAAAAGATATAGAATATACTTTGAGAGTAATTAGGAAAGTATTAAAGAGGATATAATGGCCGCAGGCTGCAAGCTGCAGGCTGCATTTATTTTGGCTTGGAGCTTGTGGCTTGTGACAATTTGGATGGGTTAATGTTTAATATCGGAATGCAGGAGCTTTTGCTTGTTTTTGTCGTAGCCTTGCTTATTTTTGGGCCGCGGAAACTTCCGCATATAGGGCGCATGATGGGTAAGGCAATGCGTGAACTAAAAAAATACGCGGATGAATTTAAACATTCTCTTGAAGATGAGTCAGCCGTAGAAGGTCATGAACATATTCAGGAATATTTAAACGATGTCGAGGAAAATGAAAAAAAATCAGGAAAACATCTTGGCGGATAGTAAAGATGAATTAGCGGATAAACCGCGTTCAGTAATAGAGCATCTGGAAGAATTGAGGAGCAGGATATTTTTTTCATTGTTTTTGGTAATCATTTGCAGCGCACTTGTATACAGTTTTATTCCGCAGGTGATGAATTTTATTATAAAGCCTGTCGGGAAATTATATTTTATGTCTCCTGCCGAAGCTTTTTGGGTTCAGGTAAAACTCGCGTTTTTTCTCGGGTTATATTGCGCTTTGCCGTTTGTTTTTTATCAGGCTTGGAAATTCGTCGAAGTAGGGCTAAAGCGTAATGAGCGGTGCTTGATTTTTCCTTTGGCCTTAGCAAGTTTTATTTTGTTTACCTTGGGAGCGGGTTTTTGTTATTTTCTGGTTGTCCCGGTGGCAGTCAGATTTTTGCTTTCATACGGCTTAGAAACTCTGGTACCGCTGATTTCCGTAAGCAGGTACCTGTCTTTTATCGGAAGCCTCATTTTTTCCTTCGGAATCACTTTTCAGTTGCCGTTGGCAATAATGGTTTTGGCCAGAATCGGGCTTATTAACAGTAAAATTTTACGTCAAATGCGCCGCTTTGCTGTTCTTGCGGGATTTATTGTTGGCGCCGCGTTAACGCCTACTGTTGATATGCTTAATCAGACACTTCTGGCTTTACCGATTATTGTTCTTTATGAGTTGAGTATTTGGCTGGTAAAAATCCTTGAAAAAACAGCGCTGCATCAAGCAAAGAAGGGCAATTAATGGGTTATTTTACGGGGGAGCTTACGGGTTTTTGTTAATCTTAATGGACATAAGGCATAAAATAGTTTATATTGATTCTTAAAGAGTTTTAGTACGGCTTAAGTTCATGTTTAAGGAGGTGTACAGTGGGGCGCTTTGGCATTGGCGAGATAGCATTAATTCTGGTGATACTGGTAATTATTTTCGGACGCAAGCTTCCTGAAATTGCCCGTTCTTTAGGGGAAAGCATTAAGGAATTTAAGAAATCGATTAATAAGGATGACAAATCAGGACAGGGAAGGAAGGATCCTTAAAAACTTTTATGATAGGAACGGTAGTCCTGAATCCGGATCAGGAAGAACATATCGCATCCGGCAATACGGCAGTTTTGAATAAATATATAAATCAGATAAAAGGAAATTCCCTCCCCGGCGCAGTAGTGGATATCAGAAGCCATAAAGATGAATTTTTAGGGAAAGGATTTATCAATCCTAATGCTGCGGTTCCGGTGCGTATTATTACACGTAAAGATGAGCCGATAAACAGAGATTTTTTTGCGCAGCGGATCAAACAGGCTTTTGAATTGCGCAAAAAAATAATCAATAATCAGACCAATGTATTCCGCCTGGTCTTTTCCGAAGCGGATTATCTTCCCGGTATTATTGTGGATATGTATGCGCGTTACGCGGTTGTGCAGGTATTTAGTCTCGGTATGGAAAAATGCCAACAGTTGATTATTGATGTGCTTAAGGATGTTGTCAATCCTAAAGGCATATATTTGCGCAATGACAGTATTTCTCGAATAAAAGAGGGATTGCTGCTTAGTAAAAAGGCCATTACTGGAAAGTTTTCTTTAATACAGGAGGTCTGTGAGAATGGAGTAAAGTTTCTTGCTGATATGGAAAACGGGCATAGGACAGGTTTTTATATTGACCGGCGCATGAGCAGGGCGTTTCTTAAGCCTCTTGTTAAAAACAAAAGGGTATTGGATTGTTTTTGTTATAACGGCGCTTTTAGCGTATATGCTCATGTATTTGGAGCGGAAAGCACGCTTGGGCTGGACATATCAGCGCATGCGATTATTCAGGCGGGAAAAAATATGCAGCTTAATAAGATTAGCCCAAGCCGCTATAAATATAAAGAAGGAAATGTTTTTACAGAACTGAAAACGCTTAATAGCAGGAAAGAAAAATTCGATGTAGTTATATTAGATCCGCCTAATTTCGCCGCAGGCAAAAATAATATCAAAGGAGCGGCAAACGCATATGTACAGATTAACGCGATGGCGATAGATCTTTTAAAAAGCGGCGGAACCCTTATCAGCTCAAGTTCTACGTATCATTTTGATGATGAAAAATTCAAACAACTGATTCAAGAGGCAGCGGATAGCGTCAAAAGGGCTATTCGGCAGATTAAATGGGCGTTTCAATCCCCGGATCATCCGGTATTATTGCGCAAACTGGAAACCGCATATTTTAAATGTTTGTTTGCGGAAGTTCTCTGAATTAATCCGGTTGGGATCACCTGGCTTTACCTTAAGAAATTTCCAGCACCGAAAAATTTGTACTATCCCTGATGCTTACCGGGCAAAGTTTTTATTTGGAGTTAGCTGGTTTTTCTGCTCGTCTTTTTGTGAGTTTTGGGAAGTCTTCTTTTGCGGAGATTTTGCGCGAAATTTAATTAATTCGCGGTTTAATTTTTTTATTTCTTCAAGTAGGTTGAGATTTTTTTCCTTGAGGCTGATCAATTCATCACCGATGACGCTATTGGCTTTTTTAATATGGGTAAGTTCGTTTTTTAAGGCAAAAAGCTCCTGATTATTTTTGTCATATTGCTGCTGCGCTATTTTTAGTTTTTCCTGTAAAGACTCTTTTTCTTTTTCCGCCTGCGCTAATGATTCTTTCATAGCATTATGAGATTTTTTTAAAGCGGCAACCTGATTGTTTGCGTTTTTGAGGTCGTTAATAATGACAGTATTGGCTTTAGTGAAATCGTCGAGTTTTTTATAGAGTTCAGAACTTTTTACCAACTCGACTTTTTTTCTAGAGCTTGAACCTATTGCCCAGAGAAAACAAATAATAGTGGTGCTCAAAAAGAGCACTATGGTCTTTCTCAATAAGGATTCGGTCATGATAATTAAAGCCGGACTTTTTATTTCAGTTCACTGTCAGGGATAGAGATCTCTTCTCCGGATTTTTTCTTAAGAATCTTATCCGGTAAAATAGTTATCTCTACGCGCCTGTTTTGCTGGCGACCTGAGACAGTGTCGTTTGAAGCAACCGGGCGGAATTCACCATATCCGACAGCAGATAAACGCTGCGGTTCAACATTTTTATTGTCTATCATATAGTGTAAAACACTGATTGCTCTGGCTGTAGAAAGGTCCCAGTTTGATGCCCAAGGGGATTTTTTTATGGGCTGGTTATCGGTGTGGCCTTCTATGGCAATGTCCCGATCACGCACTTGGCCGTTTAAAACATCGGCAACTCTGTCCAATACTGAATATGCTTCTTTCCTGATTTTTGCTTTGCCGGAATCAAATAAGATTTCATCAACAAAAGTTATTACTAGTCCTTTGTTGAGCATTTGGATGCGAATTTGTTTTTCTTCAATTTCTTTTTTTAACTGTTCTTCAAGCTCATTTTTTGCGCGTAAAAGTTCTTCGCGGGCGCTTTTCTCTTTTTCGAGGCTGTCACTAAGAGAATCAATTTTGTCTAAGTCATTGGGATTTCTTTTTTGAAGGATGATAGAGCATCCGCATAATCCGATAAGTAAAGGGATTGTAATTAAATATTTAAATTTATTGAACATAAGATCCTCCTTGCCAGGGGTTTTAATTTTTTTTGTTTGTTTCAGATGAATTAAGATGCGTTTTGAGTTTTGCCCATGTTTTCGCACCGACGATTCCATCTATGGTTAAACTATTTTGCTTCTGAAAATCTTTAATTGCTTTTTTTGTTTTTGGCCCGATTTTTCCATCACAGGACCCGATGTCAAAACCTGCTTTTATAAGCGCCTTTTGTATCTCTACGGCAGCATACTGTTTCCCTGAAGTTTTCGCGTTATTAACTACAGCAGGCAATACTTCTTCCGGAGAAACTTGTCTATTAGGTTGAAGCTCGTTATTTTCTTCAGCCAATAATTCTATGTTAGTTTCTGGTTTCGTAATTATTTCTATTTCAGGTAATACGTATGCCTGAGACTTAGCTTCTTTTTGCTGTACCGGGCGTTTACCCATTGCCCGAACCGAAGAAATACAATTTGCCGAAAGCATACTTACCATTATTGCGATACTGATCAAAAGCAATTTATTTCCCAAATGCAATTTCCTCCATGATAATGCAAACCGGAAAATCTTTTTAAATACTATCACTTTTAAAATATAAAGTCAAGCTTATCTCTAGTTCAGTTAATCCATTACTGTTTTAAAATAGATGAAACCAATCTGCGGCCTAAAAGGCGGCCGCTTGAGTATTTCTATAACTATGCTCCACGGCACGGTTTGCGGCCATGATTAGCTTTTTTGGAACGCCACTTTAATTTTCCTTTTCTTGTTCTTTTTGCCATGGTATTTTTTTGCTCCTTTTTTTAATTTTATTTAATTGTATATATTGTGCCAAAAAAAATAATTTTGTCAATCAGCAATTTTAAAAACTGTATTTTCTAATCAGGCATTTGCGCTGGCATTAAGGCTATAATCTGAACGAAAACCTTTTTTATAAAGATGATAGCCGAGTGTGCCGATCATTGCGGCGTTATCCAGGCAATAAGCTGTATCAGCAATTAAGAGTTCTATTTTTTCTTTTTTCGCTTCAGCGGTAATTTGATTTCTTAAGTAACTGTTGCAGGCGACTCCGCCGCCGATTGTTAGTAAAGAAATATTTTCTTTTTTACAGGCGCGTATGCTTTTAGAAACAATGGTGTCTACAACGGCTTTTTGAAAAGCGTACGCGATTTCAGCTTTTGTTTTTCTGTTTTTGGTTTTCAGTTTTTGGCAAGTATAGAGCACTTCGGTTTTTATTCCGCTGAAGCTGAAATCAAGCGAGTTGTTGAGCGGGGCACAGCTGAATTTATAAGAAGATTTATCCAAAGGTTTAGCCAGTTTGTCAATTTCCGGGCCTCCGGGATATTTTAGGCCTAAAATTTTAGCGACTTTGTCAAAAGCTTCTCCGGATGCGTCATCGCGTGTTTTTCCGATTATTTTTATATTGTCAAAGTCATGTACGCAGGCAATGCTTGTATGCCCGCCGGAAACAACCAGCCCGATAAAAGGGAAATGAATTTTTTTCTTTTTTGAAAAAGCGGCAAAAAGATGCGCGGTTGTATGATTCACTCCGATAAGCGGTTTTTGCAGAGCAAAGCTTAGCGCTTTTCCGAAAGAGACGCCTACTAAAAGCGACCCGACAAGCCCGGGGGCATAGGTTATTGCGATAAGATCAATATCTTTAAAAGTTATATTTGCTTTCTGAAGAGCGGTTTTTGTTACAGGAACGATGTATTCAAGATGATAACGGCAGGCAATTTCAGGAACGATACCGCCGAATTTACGGTGCAGATGTATGCTGGAGCTGACACTTGAGGAAAGTATAGTGCTCCCGTTTTTTATTACCGCGGCTGCGGTTTCATCACATGAAGTTTCAATGCCGAGGGTTATCATATTAAAAATAAAAATTGAAAACTTAATTCTCCTTGTTTAAGAGGCCCGATAAATAAACAAACTCTACGCCTGCATCCTTAAATTGCCGGATATTATTTTTAATTATTTCGATTGTTTTTGGTTTAACATGGCCGATGGCAATAGCGGAGCCTGAACTTGTCGCCAGGTTTTTTGTATCAATTAATTGGTTTTTAATTGATTCTTCGGTATAATTATCGTCAAGAAATATGTCCCGTTTTAAAAAGGGGATATGTTTTTCATCCGCCAGCGCTTCAATAATAGAATTTTTACTGGTATAGCTGTCTAGAAAATAAAGATTGTGTTTTTTTGCTTCATCAAGAATTATACTCATAGTGCTTTTATTTTCGGTGGCAAAAGAACCCATGTGGTTATTCAGGCCTTTTATCCCGGGCAATTTTTTTATATTATCATTGAAAATTCGCAATATTTCTTCTTTTGGCATTGAAGTAAGGATTGTATTTTTTTCCAAAAGATGTATTTCGGTATTATGGGGTTCAAGAGGCAGGTGCAGGATTGCTTCGTGGCCTGTTTTTTGAATTGTTTGGAGAATTTCTTCCGAATAAGTTTGACCGGGTAATATCGCGAATGTTATCGGAATGTTTAAGTCAAGAGTTTGTCTTAAAAGAGCATTGCTGTAACCCCAGTCATCTAAAACTATGGCGATTTTCGATGTGATTATTTGCTGGTTAAGCAATAATTGATAAATACAGGATTTCCCTGCACTTAAAGTTAAAGTAATACTAAGTAGTTTTTTTGTTTTTTCCGTTTTAATTTTTGTGATTTTAAAAGCTGTGCCGGATATTTTCTCAATCAGGGAATTTTTTAATTCGTCCAAGTTAACCCCGTACGGGATAAGGTATTCTTTATTTAAAATTCCCAGGGCGTTTTTTTTTGAAACAGGATATCTTTTTGAATATAGAGCCGAAGAAGCGTCAATCCCGCGTTGTTCTAAAATAGAGGTTATTAGCTTGTCGCATTCCATGGCGAGATTAGAGGCTTCTTTTTTTTCCAGGTGAGAGGAATAAAAGAAAAAGATTACGCAAATAAGCAAAAATATAACGGCTGGGCCGATTAATTTTTTCATTTTCCGGAGGCTGTTGTGTGGTTTATTAATTTATTTTTTTAATGGATTTATATATTTTTATTCCATGCATAATATTGATTGCTGCTCTTAGCTGGCTGTCATTTTCTATCATTTGCTGGTTCTGGTCTTCGATATTAGGGTCTTTTTGCAGCATCTCTTCGTGCGTTTTGTCTTGTGTTTCTGTATTTTCGGTTTCTTCTTTTAGTTTATCGAAAATGTCTTCTTGTTCTTTTTTCTCATTTTTTGCTTTTTGAATAAGCTGTTTTTCTTCGAATTCGACAACTACATCGGGGATAATTCCTTTTTCATTTATCGTTCTGCCGGAAGGAGTGTAGTATACGGCAGTGGTCAGGCGCAGCGCGGAACCGTCTTTTAAAGGAATAACAGTTTGAACAGAGCCTTTACCAAAAGATTTAGTCCCTACAATTATGCCGCGTTTATGGTCCTGAATGGCCCCGGCAACTATTTCAGAGGCAGACGCAGAGCCGCTGTTTATAAGAACTATAAGCGGAATATCCTTAAAGTTTGTTTTTCCTGTGGCCCTGTATTCTGTGTTTTGTGATTTTTCACGGCCCTTAGTATAAACTACAAGCTCTCCGGTTGGCAGAAATTCACTGGCAATTTCAACAGAAGAAGTAAGCAGGCCTCCGGGGTTGTTGCGCAGATCAAGGATCAATCCTTCAATGCCTGTTTTTTCCAGGTTTTGCAGTGCATTAGCCATATCGCTTTTTGTGGTTTCGGAAAAATCAGTCAATTTGATATAGCCGATATCTTTTCCCAAAATTTCTGATTTGCGAATAGATTTAATGTTTATTATATCGCGGGTAATGGTGTATTCTTTTAGTTCTTCCTCTTTTTCACGCATTATTGTTATAGTAACTTTAGTGCCAACCGGCCCGCGCATAAGTTTTACCGCTTCAGACAGTGTCATATCCCGGGTAATCTTATCTTCGATTTTTACAATACGGTCCTGGGCTTTCAATCCTGCTTTTTCAGCAGGCGTGCCGTCAAGCGGGGAAATAATCGTCAACAGGTTATCGCGGATAGTGATTTCAATGCCTAATCCGCCGAAATGCCCTTCGGTTTCCACCTGAAGTTCTTTAAACATGTCCGGATCCATGAACTGGCTGTAAGGGTCAAGAGAAGACAGCATGCCTTTTAACGCGCCGTAAATAATGTTCTTCGGCGTAACGCTTTCCACATAATCGTGTTCAATTGCCGTGATCACATCAGAGAGCAGTTCTATTTGATTATATATGTCATCTTTATCATGCTGCGGGCTTGCTGTAAGGGAAGAAGCAAATGTTAACAAAACTATAAAAGGTAAGGCTATTGCCTGGATATTTTTTTTAATACGGTTCATTTTTTTTCCTCCTTTTGCGATTCTATGATTGCTGAAAATTATAAACAGTGATTTTATTAAGAATGCTTCTATAATATTTATAACTTAAATTCAGTTAATTTTCAATTTTTCTTTTATAAACGAATTTACAATTTGCGGATTTGCTTTTCCTTTGGTTTTCTTCATTACTTGTCCGACTAGAAACATTAATGCTTTGTCTTTTCCGCTTTTTACTTCTTCGACTACTTTTGTTTGTTCATTTATAACTTCCGCGATAATTTTTTCCAAAAGCGCTGAATCAGAGATCTGGCTTAAATTTTTTTTCTTTACTATTTCGTTCGCATTTTCACCGGTTGCAAGCATTTCAGAGAGGATCTCTTTTGCAATTTTTCCGCTGATTGTATTGTTATCGATTAGCTGCAGCATGCTTATCAGATTTTCAGGGGCCAGGATTTTAGTTAGTTCTTCAAGTTCAATGTTATTTGAATTTAGATAGTTTAAGATGTCACCCGTCAGCCAATTACAGATAGCTTTAGGATTAGGGTAGTTTTTTGCCGCGGTTTCAAAATAAAGAGCCAAATGTTTATCCGAGCTGATAACCCCGGCATCATATTCGCTAAGGCCATACTGTCTTATTAGGCGCGGCATCTTAGCATAGGGAAGTTCCGGCAGCGCAGCTTTGATTGAATTTATAGTTTGTTCGTCAATAATAAAAGGCACTAAATCAGGCTCAGGGAAATACCGGTAATCATGAGCTTCTTCTTTGGTGCGCATAGTGGATGTTTTTTGTTTTGATTCGTCCCATAAGCGAGTTTCCTGGGCGATGGTTTTTCCTTCCTTAAGGAGTTTTTCCTGCCTTATAATCTCATGGTTTAGGGCATTGCGTACGCCCTTAAAAGAATTCATGTTTTTCAGCTCTGTTTTAGTGCCTAATTTTGTTTGACCTTTTGGCCGAAGCGATATGTTTGCGTCGCAGCGCAAACTGCCTTTTTCCATGTCGCAGTCTGATACTTCAAGGTATTCAAGGATGCTTTTGATTTGTTTTAGGTATTCATATGCTTCTTCAGCGCTGTTGAGGTCTGGTTCGGAAACAATTTCCAAAAGAGGCACTCCGGCGCGGTTATAATCCACAAGAGAACTGTTAGCAGTATGTATGAGCTTGCCGGCATCTTCTTCCATATGTACTCTTAAAATCCGTATTTTTTTTTGCGGTATTTCCGGTGTTTTTATTAGAATAAAGCCATTTGCCGCCAGTGGTTTATCATATTGCGAAATCTGATAATTTTTCGGCAAATCAGGATAAAAATAATTTTTCCTGTCAAACTTAATAAGGGAAGCTACTTTGCAATCTAAAGCCAGCGCTACGCAGGCCGCGTAAGACAGATATTGCTTGTTTAAAACAGGAAGAGTTCCTGGCAGCCCCAGGCACACAGGGCAGGTCTGGGTATTTGCCGGTTGCCCGAATTCTGCTTTGCAGCTGCAAAATGCTTTTGTCTGCGTATTTAACTGCACATGCACTTCTAATCCGATTACTGTTTCGTAAGTCATCATATGTAGCGCCGTTAAACTAAAAGTTAAAAACCAAAAGTTAAAAATAAACAAAACTAAAATTTCAAACCACTGAAGCTGCAAGCTTCATGCTTTGATCTAAAATTAAGAACATGCAGCCTGTGACCTATCTTTTTTATAGTTCAGGCATTTTTTTGTGCCATTCTGTACTTTGTTCATATGCATAAGCTATTTTTAAAAGTGTTTCCTCTTCAAAAGGCCTGGCCATAAGTTGTAATCCTACAGGTAAATTTTCTTTTGTGAATCCGCAAGGCACAGATAAAGCCGGTATCCCGGCAAGATTTGCTGAAATCGTAAAAATATCGGAAAGATACATTGCCAGTGGGTCATTGAGTTTTTCGCCAAGCTTGAATGCTCCAGTCGGAGATGTCGGCGTAAGGATGCAGTCAAATTTTTTAAATGCGGTTTTAAAATCCTCCGCGATTTTTGTCCTTACTTTTAAAGCCTTTAAATAATAAGCGTCATAATAGCCGCTTGAGAGCGCGTAAGTTCCCAGAATAATTCTGCGTTTTGCTTCTATGCCGAAGCCGTTCGCGCGTGTTTTTGAATACATTTCGATTAGCGGATTTTCCGCATCTGATGTCCTTGCGGTTTCTCTTAATCCATATTGTACTCCGTCAAATCTTGCCAGATTGGAACTGGCTTCGCTGGGAGCTATAATATAATAAGCGGCAACAGCATATTCGGTATGCGGCAGGCTGATTTCTTCAAGCTGCGCGCCGAGTTTCTTTAAGACGTCGATTGCCTTTAAAACGCCGGCTTTTACATCTTCGTCGGTTCCGCTGATAAAGTATTCTCGGGGTATTGCTATTTTTATTCCTTTTATGTCTTGATTTAAACAATTTAAATAGTTAGGCACAGGCATATTTGCGCTGGTTGAATCTTTGCTGTCATAGCCGCTGATAATATTCATAAGCAGGGCAGAATCCCTGACATCCCTGGTTAAAGGCCCAATTTGATCCAGGCTGGAAGCGAAAGCAATCAATCCATAGCGTGAAATACGGCCGTAAGTCGGTTTTAATCCGGCCACTCCGCATAATGATGCCGGCTGCCTTATTGATCCACCGGTATCTGAACCTAAAGACCAGGGAGCTATTCCAGCTGCTACAGCTGCTGCAGACCCTCCGCTGGAGCCGCCGGGAGCGCATTCTGTGTTCCAGGGGTTGCGAGTCGGGCCGTAGTATGAGCTTTCACAGGATGAACCAAAAGCAAATTCATCCATATTAACTTTTCCCATAATAATCGCCCCTTGCTGCTGTAATTTATCGATAACAGTTGCGTTATAAGGCGGTTTAAAACCTTTTAAGATATGAGAACCGCATGTGGTAAGCTGATTCTTGACGCAGATGTTATCCTTTATGGCGATAGGCAGGCCCTTTAATAAAGTTTTTTCAGTATCTATATTTTTACTTGTTTTTATAAGTTCTTCAGGGTCAATATGTATAAATATGTTTGTTTTTCTGTTGATATTTTCAATGTGCTTTAAATAGGCGCTGAGCAGTTCCTTAGGGCTTATTTTTTTATTTGAGAGTAGCTCAAGTAATTGCGATGCTGTGAAGGCTGTAATTTCCATAACGGTTATATGACTTTGGGTACTTTAAAATGACCTTTTTCTTTTTCCGGGGCGTTGCTAAGTACGGCATTATTTGGAAGGGAAGGCAAACTGGAATCTTCCCTAAAAACATTTTTGAGTTCAAGTACATGGCATGTAATCGGGGTATTGTCTGTGTTGAGCTGATTAAGCTTTTCCATATAATGCAGTATCTTGTCAAGCTGCAGGGTTAAGTCTTCGAGGCTTTGCAGATCAAGCTGTATCTTGGCTAATTTCGCGACATACTCTATGGTATTTTTGTTAATATTCATTTTTCTTCCTTTTTTAATAATAGGATTAAGAAACATTAGTATAACATGGGAAAAAGTGTTTTGTCAAAAATAAGCAAAAGATTTTAAAGTTCCGGCTTTACCAGGTCGTTTTGTTTTGGTACAATAAAAAACATGAATAGAACCTGCTTGAAAGAAGTAAAGAGAATGCGTAAGATAATCGGATTCCTTTCTATTTGGGTATGCTTAAGCGCTTTTAATCAGCAGCCTCTACATGCTGAGATGAATCAGGATTTAATTGAAAAGCTTAATGAAGTTTTCTTGCTGGAGATTCAGTCTATGCAGCAGTGCGAGGATGACAGCGAAAGGTTTAACTTAGCAATGCCGTATCATCAAATAATCCTTGATAAACAGAATACGATAAATCAGCTTGCTGAGCTAATTGATGAATTGGATGGGGTAATCGAACAAAAAAGACTTAAAAGCGAAATATTTATGCGTGATATTCAGGCGCTTAACCAGGGAGCTTTTTCTCAAACAATAATTATCAGGCGCTATAATGCCATTTTAAATAAATACGGGCATCCTAAAGTGCGCCACGTTATTACTTATACAAGAATGGCTGCTTTGGAGCATTTTATGATACTTACTAATATGGCACAGAAACTTTTAGAAGAGCAGCAGTTTAATAGGTAGCCCTTGCCTTCAGTAAATATAAGAGCAATTGCTAAAAATAAATAAAAAGCTTTGACGCGGGTATTTTTTTTTGATAAAATAATTTCCGTTTACTAGAGATTAGCATATTTTGGGGGACATTACTATAACAGAGGGGGGGGAATTAAGAGATAGTTAAAAGATAAACAGGAGAATAATATCGATTGTTTTTTTTAATATCTCTTTTTTATTTTTCACTTTCATTTTATAGATAAAAATATATAGGAGGAGGTGAATGCGATAAAAATTAAGGAAATAAACCGATAAATGGGAGTATAATGGTAATTAATAGTTGCTGTTAAAAATAAAAGGAGGAACATAGAATGATAAGTTTTAGAAAACTTGGTTTTATGGTTTTGGCAATTGTGTGTTTGCTTGTTTTTGCGAGTACTGGGATGTGCCAGGAAAAAGTGGTTGTTGCGGATGCTCCGACAACACATCATATTGCGCTTTATATGGGCATTGATTTGGGTATTTTTAAGAAACACGGGCTTAATGTGGAATATATTGCTGTAAAATCTCTTGGTTCCGCGAAAGACGCGGTTGCCGCTGGAAGCGCGGATATTTTTATGGCATGCCCCACATTTACGATGACTGCTATTTCAGGCGGCGCTCCTATTAAGATTATTGCTCAAGGAAAAGTTCCCTGCACGTCTGTTTTGGTAGTTTCTGCAGCTTCTCCGATACAAAAAATTTCTGATCTAAATGGCAAAAAAGTAGCCGGTATCAGCCCTACCTGCGAAGCGGTTATTGCTTTTGAAAAAGCGGTGAAGGATGTCGGCGGAACGTATGAACTGGTAAAACTAGCTCCGGCACCGGCAATGTCCGCTTTAGAAGCCGGCGTGGTTGACGCGGCAATATTGGAAGAACCATTTGCCAGTGTTATGGAACTTAAAGGATATAAGCTTTTATTTAGAGAGATAGTGGATGTGCCTTGCCGTATGATAGCCGCAAATGTGAATTTCATAAGCCAGAAAACTGAAACAGCAAAGAAGTTTGTAGCGGCAATGGAAGAAGCTAACCAGCTCTTTACCGCTGATTCTCAGACAGATCAGATAGTTAATATTGCGGTGAAATATACAGCTGCTGATGCCGCGGCAATTAAACATGGAAATCCCAGAATCCATCTGACGACAAAACTTGATACAGTAAGAAATGATGCTCTTGTTGGATATCTTGTCGGGCTTGGCGCGATTCCGAAAGCTTTAACAGACGATGAAATGTATGCTTCCCAGTTTAAAGGCATAACCTGGTAATTCTAATGAAGATTATCATTCAGCCTCAAGCATTGCTTGGGGCTGAATGATATTTTATATATCTTACTCTGCAGCCAGTCCAGCATGGCGGGACTGGCTGGAATTCGCCCCGCGTAGGCCGTGGGGCTGTATGTGGAAAGGGGGATTAATGGCGTGACAAGGGAAAGAACGGATTTATTTCCTTGTTTAAATGTCTTTATAAGGAGGTAGGTTATGATCAAATGGGGAAATTTACAGATCAGGCATAAGATTATGAGTGTTATTGTGCTCATGGTGCTTGTGACAATGGGCGTGGTACTTCCGATTATTTCCAACATCATTAAGGTAAGGATGGAGGAAAGGCTTTCGGGGGAGATTCATGGTATCGGCAATTATGTAACACAGTTGTTTGAGGACTATAAAATAAAGTCTTTAAACTACGTAACTCTTTTTATGTATGATAATTCTCTCCAGGAAGCTACTTATCATGCTGCTTCATTAAAATGGAGGGATCCCTTGGTTGCGGCTTTACAGGCGCGCTTTAAAGCGTTGGATTTGAACGGTATTGAGGTTTTAAGCACCCAGGGCGATGTATTGGTAAGGGGCCATGATACAAAAAGGTTTGGCGACAACAAAAAAGAATATATTTTATTAAAAAGCGCCTTGTCTGATAAAAAAGAAATAGACCTAGGAGAAGATGAAGAAGGGATCTATGCTATCAGGGCCAGCGCGCCTTTAAAGGATGAAGGGGATAATATAGGCGTAGTAATAACTTCTATAAATTTAGATAATAAGTTTGCTGAAGGGATAAAAGAGTTAAGCGGGGCTGAGATTGCGATTATAAAGGGAAATACTGTTGTTGCTTCCACGCTGCCTTCTTTACAAGATACCCAGATAGAAAAAAAGATTACCAGCCGCTTAGATGAAGGAGAAACGGCGGACATGGTTATAACTGTTGAAAAAGTACCGTACAGTTTATATTATGCTCCGATGTATGCTGCAAAAGATAAGGCGCGTGCCGGAGCGTTAATGATCGGTATAAGCAGGCAAAGCCTGGTAGACGCCGAGAGGCAGACAGCAGGAGTATTGCTGCTGATCATGGTGATTGCAATAGGCGCGGCTATACTTGTGGGTTTTGCGATTTCTCAGGGAATAGTAAAGCCGATTATCGCGCTTAATGCTGCTGCCGGAGTTATTGCTTCACAGGCTGGGGACCTTACCTTGAGAGTTAAAGTTACATCAATGGATGAGGTTGGTAAGCTGGCAGATACTTTTAATAAGATTATGCAGACGATTCATGATATGTTTTTAAAGATTCGTACGACTGCGGATAGGTTAGCTGCTTCAAGTGAGGAGCTTTCCAGCGCGACTGAAGAGGTAAACGCTTCTACTGAAGAAATTTCCGCTACAATTCAGAAAATCGCCAAAGGCGTTGTTACCCAGGCAAAGAGGATAGAAGATACTTCCCGCCTTATGGAAGAAATGTCAAATTCAGTAAAACAGGTCGCTGATAATTCTAAAACGGCTTCGGATACTTCGGCGCAGTCGCTGAAAGTGGCGCAAAACGGCGGTGATTCAACGAAACAAGCGGTTGAGAAGATGAATAGAATTACTATAACGGTTGATGGCGCGGCGAAGGTGGTGCAGTCTCTTGGTGAAAAGTCAAAACAGATTGGACAAATTACGGACACGATTACTACTATTGCCGATCAGACAAACCTGCTTGCGCTTAACGCGGCGATTGAAGCGGCGCGTGCCGGGGAAGCTGGCCGCGGTTTTGCCGTAGTTGCTGAAGAAGTAAGAAAGCTTGCTGAAGGTTCGGCAGAAGCTGCCAGAAGAATCGGGGCATTGATCGAAGGAATTCAGGTGGAAACGCCTAAGGCTGTAGCTTCAATGGAAGCAGGGACTAAAGAGGTTAATGAGGGCGCGCATATCGTTTCTCTTGTTTCTGACGCGCGTGCGCAGATCATAGAAGCTGCGAAGAAATCAGCGAATATGGTAAATGAAATTACTGTGGCAACAGAACAGCAGCTTTCTAATTCCAATCAGATAATGAAAGCTATTAATGAAGTTGCGGCTGTAGCAGAAGATTCTGCTTCAGCTACGGAAGAAACGTCTTCTTCTGCCGAGCAGCAGACAGCTTCAATGGAAGAGATGTCTTCGAGCGCACAGGAGCTTGCCAGGTTAGCTATGGACCTTAAAGATATGGTAAGCAGATTTAAGTTTAACGAAAATTCAGGCAAAGAGATGTAATTCAGGACTATTTTGCAATTAATGAAAAACACAGGCCGGATTAAAGGCCTGTGTTTTTTTTAAGGCAATACTTAATAAAGTATTCTAAATGGCTTGACAAACGGGAGATGTCCTGATAACATTTAAACTATATTATCCCAAATTTTGCCTGCCTGGCTGGCAGACAGGCAACGCAAAATTTGCCCGTAGGGTCGACCGGGAAAATCTCGTCGAGGTTTTCTCGTGCTTGTCGAGGTAATCCCGAAAATTGCCTGTCTGCTGCCAGGCAAGCATCTTTTTATGCGAGACATTATTTTGCAGCTGATTTTTTCGAAATAAGTTATCATAATTCTTATTTTCTGTTGCAATTTTTGGGATTAAAAAAAATAATTTGCGAAGTGAAAGTTTTTAAATAAGGTTATTTTAGGCAGCCATAAATTGCAGTCTTGCTTTAGTTTTTGGAGGAGCTTTGATGGAAAAAAAGAAAATCTTACTGATTGACGATGAAGTCAGCTTTGTGGAAATGGTAAAGTTAAGCCTGGATGATCTTGGTATATATGAAGTGAAAGCAGAATATTCCGGAAAACTTGGGTTAGAAACTGCTGAAAAATTTTTACCTGATTTGATAATTCTTGATATGATGATGCCTGATATTAACGGGATGGAGGTTTTAGAGGAGCTTCGAAAATACGAAGATACAGAAAAAACTCCTGTAGTGGTGTTGTCAGCTTTAAAAAGTGAGCTGTTGAAACGCGCTTCCGCGCAGTGTTACGGTGAGTTTTACTTGGAAAAGCCGATCTTGTTTATCGATTTACTAAAAAAAATAGAAGAAATTTTAGATTCTGACGATAAGTAATAGCATATTGTTTATTGCTGATAGCTATTTTTAGAGATGTAAATCCTGCCCTAATATCCATTGGATAAAAATTTTTGTTTATGTTATCATATGGTTTCTACAGAAAGATAATATGATTAAACATGTGTTAATATTATATATTTCAGACAATTCCGGCCACTATAGGGCGGCTAAGGCGATAGAGGAAGCGCTCAATAAGGCTTCTCCAGGTTTAAAAATTCGTAATATTAATTCGTTTAATTATACCAATCCGATATTAGAGAAAATTATCAATAGCGTTTATAATAAAGTTATTAAAGCAAAACCGGAAGTATGGGAATATCTATATGACAACCAGAAAATTGCGCGCCGTACAAGAAGGCTGCGAAAGCTGATACATCGGTTTAATTCTAAAAAACTCAAAAAACTGATTTTTTCTTTCAAGCCTGATATTGTAATTTGCACACAGGCTTTTCCTTGCGGGATGTTTGCTGATTTGAAAAGGACTTTTAAGCTTAACATACCATTAGTTGGCGTACTTACGGATTATGCGCCGCATTCTTATTGGATGTATCATAATGTAGATGCGTATATTGTTCCCGGCGAAAAGTCAAAAAGAAGGTTTATCAGTGTGGGCATCGATGCTAAAAAAGTATTTCCTTTAGGTATTCCTATAAGCCCAAAATTTTCCTATTCTTATGAGAGAAAAGAAGTTTTAGAGAAGTTAAATCTTGATGAGGATATTCCGACAGTTTTAATAATGGGAGGAGGCCAGGGGCTGGGCCCGATTGAGGAACTGATTTTTGCGATTAATACCATAGAAAGGCCTTTTCAGGTTATCGTTGTTTGCGGAGTTAATAAACGCCTTAAAAAATGGCTTGAGGAAAGAGTAAAACTGTTTAGAAAAAAAATGGCAATTATTGGTTATTCCAGGGAAGTAGAAACGCTTATGGACGCGTCTGACCTTATTGTTTCAAAGCCCGGAGGCCTGACTACAACTGAGGCTCTTACCAAGGGTTTGCCGATTGTGATTGTAAATCCGATTCCCGGCCAAGAAGCGAAGAATACGGAGTTTCTTTTACAGGAGGGAGTGGCTGTGAAAGCAAAAGACCCTCTTCACGCGGCAATCCTCATAGAAGAATTATTAAACGATCCGAAGCGGTTAAAGAATATGAAAGCGGCTGCGTTAAAGCATGCCAGGCCGGATTCGGCAAAAAAAATCGCGGAATTGATACTTAACCTTAGTAATAACAGAAATGCCAAATGGTAATATATTTTTTATATAAATTAGGGCGCTGGCTGGCAATGATATTGCCTCTTCCGCTGGCGTATAAAGCTGGTATTTTTTTATCCGGCATCAAGTATTTTTTCTCCAAGAAGGAACGCGAGGCAGTAAAAAATAATCTTAAAGTTATTCTCGGACAAAATGATCTAGTCGTCAAAACACTTCCTTGGAAAATTTATACAAATTTTGGCAGGTATCTGGTTGATTTTTTTCGGGCGGAAAAGCTGAATAAAGAATTTACTGATAAATTTGTAAAGATAGAGGGCTTGGAGAACATGGACGCGGCGTTGGCTCAAGGTAAAGGAGCGATCGGCCTGACTGCTCATCTTGGAAATTGGGAGTTATGCGCGCAGATAATGGCAATCCTTGGATATAAGATTAATGCGATTGCTTTAAATCACACAAATAAACATATTGATGAATTTTTTAATCATCAAAGGACTGTATCCGGAGTAAAAGTTATTCCGGTCGGATTAAGCGTAAGGAGTTGTTTTTCGGCATTAAAACGTAATGAAATAGTCGGGATTTTAGGAGACCGTGATTTTTCCGGAGAACATGGGATGTTTGTTGATTTTTTCGGCAAATCATTGCTTGCGCCGCGAGGCCCTGCTTTACTTAGCCTGCGTACCGGAGCGGCGATTGTTCCTGCTTTTGTTATCCGGGAGGAAAAAGACGCCCGTTATTTTCGTTATGTGTTTAATAAGCCTATTTTTCCAAAAAGAACTAGCGATGAAGCGGCTGATATAAAAATTCTCACAGAGGAATATATACATGTTATTGAACAGTATGTTAAGCAGTATCCCCTGCAATGGTTTATGTTTCGGGAATTTTGGAAAGCGGAAAAAGTGGAAATACTTTAAAATAAATCGAGGGGATAATTTAAGAAAGAATAGGTTTTAATATGAATCTTTGTGTGCTGCTGCCTGCTTACAATGAAGAGAAAGCGATTGCGCTTATTATAAGCCGGATTAAGGCTATTCTTTTTGATATCATTGTTGTTGATGACGGGTCAACCGATAATACGTTTAAAGAAGCAGAATCAGCGCAAGCGGTAGTGATTAGGCATGAAAAGAACTTAGGTAAGGGCCAGGCTTTGCGTACCGGCTTCAGATATATAGTTGATAAAAAATTTGACGGAGTCCTGGTTATGGACGCGGATGGACAGCATTCTCCGGATGAAATTCATAAATTCATGGAATATGCCGGGCGTTCAAGCGCGGGAATAATAATCGGTAACCGGATGCTTGACCCGAAAGGGATGCCGTGGATTAGAAAAATTACGAATATATATACAAGTTATGCGGTTTCAAAAATTATCGGTTATAAAATTCCTGATACTCAATGCGGGTTTCGTTTGATTAAGGCGCAAGTGCTCGAGAAAATTACTTTTTCTACGGGTAAGTATGATACGGAATCGGAAATGCTTATCGAAGCTGCCAGAAAAGGGTTTAAGATTGAATCAATTCCTGTGAAGACGATATATGATAACCATAAAAGCAGGATTCATCCTATTATTGATGCGGTAAGGTTTTGGCGGCTGATTTTAAAAAGTATGTTAAAAAAGTGAATATTGATGAATCTAAAAAAGCGATGATCGAATGCCAGCTGGTTTCGCGGGGAATAAAAAGTCAGCGCGTCCTGGATGCTTTTTTAGAAATTCCGCGGCATGAATTTATTCCGCCTGAACTAATGTCACAGGCTTACGCGGATTGCCCTTTGCCTATTGGAAAAGGGCAAACTATTTCTCAACCGTATATGGTTGCGTTGATGACGGAGTTGCTTGATTTAAAAGGCGATGAACGTGTTCTTGAGATTGGCACAGGCAGCGGTTATCAGGCCGCGATATTGTCCAGATTGGCAAAGGATGTTTATTCCGTCGAAAGGATAGAGGTATTAGCGCAGAGCGCTCAAACGCGTTTGCGAAAGTTTGGTTATAACAATGTGCATATCTATACTGATGATGGAACTGTCGGGCTGGAAGAATTCGCGCCTTACGGCAGAATTATTGTTACAGCCGGGGCTCCGGAAATACCCCCTTTGTTGGTAGAACAGTTAAATGATGGAGGGAAATTGGTAATCCCTGTGGGAGGACGGCTTACGCAATCGCTTATGCTTATTGAAAAAAACGGGCAAGAGGTTAGCAGTAAGGATGTCTGCGGATGTGTGTTTGTGCCTTTAATCGGAGAAAAGGGGTGGAAAGTAAAATATGAATGAAGCAATAATGAATTTTTTTAAAGATTTACCGCCGGAATGGCTGGTTGTACTGCTTTCCGCTTTGCCAATATCGGAAGTCAGAGGTTCGATACCTGTTGGAATAATGATGCATATGCATCCTCTAAAGGTATTTTTACTGTCAATATTCGGCAATATACTGCCGATTCTGCCGTTATTGTATCTGCTTGAGCCGGTATCGGAGAAGATGCGCAAGTTTTCTTTGTTAAAGAAATTTTTTGATTGGCTTTTTGAACATGCCAAGAAAAAATCAGAGGTTATCGAAAAATATGAACTGCTGGGGCTGATGATATTTATAGCAATACCTTTACCGATGACCGGAGCGTGGACCGGGTGCGTTGCCGCGTCCTTGCTTAAATTAGATAAAAAACTTTCCTTCCTGGCTGCTGTTGCCGGAGTAATGATTGCCGCTGTAATTGTGATGATTCTTACCATAGGCGTTAAAGGTTGTTTTATGTATGTCCGATAAAAATTATGTACAAGTCGCTGTAAATTTGCCGCTTAAAGATGTATTTGATTATTCTGTCCCGCGCGCGCTCGCGCATAAAATAGCCCTGGGCAAAAGGGTTTGGGCCCCTTTTCGTAATAATACTATTATAGGCTATATTGTCGGGATTGCCGAAGAATCTAGTATCAGCGGGGTGAAGGATATTAAAGATGTTATTGACGAAGAAGCTTTATTGTCTAAAGATATGCTGGAACTTACGCGCTGGATGGGGCAATATTATTTTTGTTCGTGGGGTGAAGCAATAGAAGCTGCGGTATCCGGCCCGTTTAAAAAAGGGAAAACAACTATAAACCTGCGCAAAAATACCGAACTTTTACCCGGGATTAATTTAGAAGGAAAAATATCAGAGAAAATATTGAGCGCTCACCAGGATAAGGCGTTGTTAGAGGTCAATGCCTTTATAAAAAAGCAGGAACACGCTGTTTTTCTTTTGCATGGAATTACCGCCAGCGGAAAAACAGAAGTGTATTTCGGCGCTATCGAGGAAGTTTTAAAGCAGGATAAGCAGTCTATTGTGTTTGTCCCGGAAATAGCGCTTACTCCGCAGGTGCTGTTATGGTTTACGGAAAAATTCGGCAAAGATAATGTTGCGTTGATCCATAGCCGCTTGACTAATAGCGAGAAATTCGCGCAATGGCAGAACATTAAATCCGGAAAAGCAAAAATTATCGTTGGGGCGCGTTCGGCTTTATTTAGCCCGTGTAAAGATTTAGGATTGATTGTTATAGACGAAGAGCATGAACATACGTATAAACAAGAGGATGTCCCCAAGTATCACCTTATTGACGCGGCAATAAAAAGAGCGCAGATTTGCCGGGCGGTGGTGATCCTGGGAAGCGCTACTCCTTCGCTGGAATCAATGTACAAGGCGCAGCGTAAAGATTTTGAATTTATCGAGTTGCCGGAACGCATCAAGGGAAAAAATCTGCCGCAGGTGCAGATTGTTGATATGCGCAATCAGCGCAGGATTAACCGCCGCCTTCCGGTAATATCAAAAACACTGGAAGATGCGGTAATTAAGTGCCTTAAAAATAAAGAGCAGGTAATTTTGTTCCTTAACCGGCGGGGTTTTTCCACGTTTGTGCATTGCGCTAAATGCGGCTATGTCGTAAGCTGTCCCCGGTGTAATGTCGGGCTGGTGTATCACTTCAGTACTAAAGAACTTTTGTGCCATCATTGCAGTTATCGAGGCAGAGCTCCGGAGCTTTGCCCTGAATGTAACAAGGATTACATCCGTTTTTACGGAGCCGGCACGGAAAAAGTTGAAAGCGAACTTTACCGGCTTTTTCCGGCGGCGCGTATAAGAAGGATGGATTCTGACGCATTAAAGGATAAAGAGGGATATTTTGAAATATTTGATAAATTCAGGTCTGGGGAAATAGATATTCTTGTCGGCACGCAGATGCTGGCAAAGGGGCTGGATTTTCCGAATGTTACTTTGGTCGGAGTGGTTTCAGCGGATGTAACGCTTAACATCCCTGATTTTCGTTCTTCTGAAAGGACATTCTCTTTATTGACCCAGGTTGCCGGGCGTGCCGGCCGCGGTAAGTCTTTGGGCAAAGTGATTATTCAGACGCATACGCCGGAACATTATGCGGTTAAATGCGCCCTTACGCATGATTACAATACTTTTTACGCGCAGGAAATGGCATTCAGAAAACAGCTTAACTTGCCTCCGTATACCCATATCGTAAATGTAGTTTTGCGTTCAAAAGATGAAAGTAAGGTTATTTTGGCTTCGGAAGAATTTACGGTTTTACTGCGCGGCTCAAACCGCGAGAAAGAGATAGATATCGTTGGAGCAAGCCCGATGCCGGTCCCTAAAGTAAGAGGATTTTTCCGCTGGGGGATTATCCTTAAAGGTGAAAATGTTTTTAAAATCAATGAGTTGTTAAAGGCATGTTTTCTTAGCTGGAAACATTCCTCTAAAGTTAAAATCAGCGTGGATGTTGATCCGTTAATGGTGACTTAGGTTGCTTAGGGCATAGGGGATAGCGTAAAGGGAAGAGCTGGTGGCTGATAGCTAATAAAAAACCGAGAAAACTCCATACGGTATTGGAATATGGGATAATTAAGTGTTTGGGATAGCAAGTAGTAAGATAGAGGAGCTATGAGCAATGAACTACGAACTATACGGCTGGTTTTATTTCATCAAAGCCTTTTTCAATGGTAGTGATCGCGGCTATGTCTTTGAGGATTGTTTCAGCTTCCAGGTCATGAGGTTTTGTTTTTAGGATTAGCCTTGCCATCAGGAGCGCTTTCTTATAATTTTTTGTTTTAAAATAAATTTCGGAAAGATTTTTCAAACAGGCAATATTATTTTTATCGATAACCAGGATTTCTTCAAAAGCGGCTAAGGCATTATCAAGTTTTTCTTCGTGGATAAAAAGCCTTGCCAATCTGTTTAATGTTGGTATATCATCAGGATTTAGGCAAAGGATGCTTATTTGCAGCCGGATAGCCGGAAGTGTTTTTTTTATCATAATCAGGAATATGGATTTTAACTGAAAAAAATAACAAATAAGGGTTTTTCGTATAAAATCAATAAATACGGGTTTGCTGGAATTGTGTTTGCTTCGTACTGCGCATAGAAGCTGGCGCAGTGATTCTATATGATAAGGGGTATTATTTAGCAGTTCCTTGAATAAGTCGATGGCATAGTCATAGTTTTTTCTTTGCAGCGCAGATAGGCCTTTTTGGTATAGTTCATTTTCATGTGGAAGATAGTTGTTTGAACTCATAGTTTATTGTATTTTAAAGTAAATTATTGATTCTGTCAATTGTCATAAAGAAAGCAAAAGGTAGAAAACAGAGGACAGGGAATATTATGAGAGTTGTTTTTTTTGGGTCGTCTGATTTTTCAGTAAAAAGCTTAGAAGCATTACTTAAGGTTTGCGATATTTTGGCTGTAGTAACGCAGCCGGACCGAAAAAAAGGCCGCTGCCTGAAAATAACCCGGACGCCGGTAAAATCGCGCGCCGAAGAAAATGGAATCAGTGTTTTTCAGCCGGAACGGATTGATGATCGAGAATTTATATCTAAACTTAAGGAGTTTAACGCGGATATATTTGTAGTAGTAAGTTTTGGGCAGAAACTTACCAGGGAAATTTTAGATCTACCTAAATATTGCTCTCTAAATCTACACTCATCGCTGCTTCCGGCTTATAGAGGAGCGGCTCCAATTAATTGGGCTATTATAAATTCCGAACAGGTTACCGGTGTTAGTATTATCCGCATGAGCGAAAAAATGGATGCCGGAGATATTATCCTTGCCAAGATTACTCAAATAAAAGACGAGGACAATGCGGTGATTCTTACTGATAAACTTGCAGGGCTTGGCGCTCAAGCGCTTTTGGAAGCGATAGATGGGATTAAAAATAATTCTGCCGTATTTACTCCCCAGGACGAGAAGAAAGTAACAATAGCCAGAAAACTAAAAAAAGAAGACGGATTAATAAACTGGCAGGATAGCGCTAAAGATATTTTTAATAAGGCCAGGGGATTGATTCCCTGGCCATGCGCTTTTACTTATTATAAAGAAAAATTTCTTAAAATTATTTCCGCGGAAATTTCCGCAGAAGGCATGGCTGCCGGGGATGCGGTTGTTCCGGGGGCTGTTATTGCCGTGGAAAAGGGGAAGGGAATTCTTGTTGCAACAGGTGATGGTGTTTTATTGATTAAGGAGCTGCAGCTGGAAGGCAAGCGTGTTATGGGAGCTTATGAATTTGTTCTTGGACAGCATTTACAGGCAGGGGAAGTCCTGGGGGAAAGTTTATAAAGTTATAAAGTTGGATAAAGACGCGATACTTAATGTGAATATGTGATATAATAGAAACATATTAGAATTTTTTTAATAAGAGGATGAATTAAAAATTATGCCGGAGTTAAGAAAAGACCCGATTATCGGGCGCTGGATAATTATTGCGACTGAACGCGCGAAACGGCCGCATGATTTTGTTGTTGAACAGGAAAAGTCCCAACAGCAGGAATGCGTTTTTTGCGAAGGCAGGGAGAAAGATATTCCTCCTGAGATTTATTCTGTGCGTTTTAACCAAAGCCGCGCAAATGAGCCCGGCTGGAAGGTTAGAGTTATCCCAAGTTTGGCAAGGCTGCTTCAAATAGAAGGCGATATGGGGCGGCGAGGAAAAGGGATGTATGATTTAATTAACGGGATCGGCGCGCATGAAGTTATAATTGAAAGCCCCGAGCATCATAAAAACATCGCGGAGCTTAGTATCGAGCAGATAACCTATGTGTTGGATACTTACGCGAAAAGGATGGAAGATCTAAAAGGGGATAAAAGATTAAAATATGTGCTTATTTGCAAGAATTATAAGGAAGCAGCCGGTGTGGGCGCGATTAAACATGCGCATACACAGTTAATCGCGTTACCGGTGAACCCGAAAAGGGTAAAGGAAGAGCTTGTGGGAGCTTTGCGTTATTATGAATACCGCGAACGTTGTATTTTTTGCGATATAATCAGGCAAGAGATAGAAACGAATTTGAGGATAGTTGCCCGTATTGACGGATTTATTGCTTTTTGTCCTTATGCTTCCCGCTTTCCGTTTGAAGTATGGATATTGCCTGAAGAGCATTCATGCGATTTTTATACAATAAAAAATACGCGTGGTTTGGCAAAAATCATGAAAAAAATAATGAGCAGGCTTTTTGAGGTTTTGCAGGACCCACCGTATAATTATGTTATTCATACTGCTCCGTTTCGCAGGACCACCTCTTCCGGATTCTGGAAGACAATTACGCATGATTATCATTGGCATATAGAGATCATGCCGCGGCTGACTAAAGTTGCCGGATTTGAACTGGGCAGCGGTTTTTATATTAATCCTACTCCTCCTGAAGAGGCTGCTTTGCATTTGAAAGGAGAAACATAGTGCAGCAATTAAGACGTGACCCGATTATAGGCCGCTGGAGTATTGTATTATATGATCAAATCAAGTCTCCTTGCGATTATAGCCAGGAATCTGTTAAAAAAGAACGCAGAGGCAAAAGCTGCCCTTTTTGCATGGGTAACGAAGATACGACTCCTCCGGAGATATATGTAGACAGGCCGGCTCCGGGAAAACCAAATACCCCGGGATGGAATGTGCGGGTTATCGCGAATAAATTTCCCGCTTTGCGCATAGAAGGAGATTTGGAAAGAAAAGGATTGGGTATATATGACCAGATGAACGGGATAGGCGCGCATGAGGTTATAATAGAAACTGCCCATCATGAGAAAGATATCGCTGACCTAAGCCAAGCGGAAACGGAAAAGATTGTTTTAGCTTATAAACACCGCTGTATTGATTTGAAAAAAGACAGCAGATTCGAATATATTCTTATATTTAAAAATCATGGTTCCAGCGCGGGCGCTTCTTTAGAGCATTCTCACTCGCAATTAATAGCTTTGCCGATAATTCCAAAGAAAGTTCGGGAAGCAATGCGCGGAGCGCAAGGCTATTTTAATTTTAAGGAACGCTGCGTGTATTGTGATATTATCCGGCAGGAACTGGAAGAAAAAGAACGGCTTATTTGTGAGAATGAAAAATTTGCGGCATTTGTGCCGTTTGCTTCATGTTCTCCGTTTGAAATGTGGATTATTCCTAAAACACATAGTTCTCATTTTGAGCTTATCAGGGAAGAGGACATCGGCTATTTTTCAGCGATATTACGGGAAACGCTTTGGCGTTTAAAAAAGGTCTTGACAGATCCGCCGTTTAATTTTATTATTAACACTGCTCCTATTCAGCAGGAAGAAGAATTGGAGCATTATCATTGGCATGTTGAGATTATGCCAAAACTTACCAAATCCGCTGGTTTTGAATGGGGGACAGGTTTTTATATCAACCCCAGCCCGCCGGAACAAGCTGCGAAGTGGCTGCGCGAGGTAAGCAAGTAAAAGGTATTTAAATTAATCTAGTCAGAGTTGTTTGAAAGGAGGAATCATAAAATGGGAACTCGTATTGGTATTAATGGTTTTGGAAGAATCGGCCGTATGGTGGCAAGGGCGATATTGGAAAAAAACAATAAAGATTTGGAACTGGTAGCGGTAAATGATATTGCCGACGCGGAATCTTTAGCGCATCTTTTTAAATATGATTCTATTCACGGAAGATTTAAAGGAGAAGTGCAGCTTAAGGATAAGGATATTTTAATCAATGGAAAAATCGTCAAGGTTTTTTCCGGGAAGGACCCGGCTGATATCCCGTGGAAAGAGCTTAAGGTTGACGTAGTCGTTGAGTCAAGCGGTATCTTTACCACAAAAGATGATGGGGTAAATAAAAAAGGCAAAGAAGTAAAGGGAGCGATAAATCATATTACAAAAGGCTGTGCTAAAAAAGTCATAATCAGCGCGCCGGCTACAGGAGAAGATATTACTATCGTAATGGGAGTAAATGAAGATAAATATGACGCGAAAAAACACCAGGTTATTTCAAATGCTTCATGCACCACTAATTGCTTAGGGCCTGTGGCTAAGGTTTTAAATGACATCTGGGGAATAGAAAAAGGGTTGATGACTACTATTCATGCTTATACTAATGATCAACGTGTTCAGGATATGCCGCATTCTGATATGCGCAGAGCTAGAGCGGCTGCGATTAATATGATCCCTACTTCTACCGGAGCTGCTAAAGCGATTGGATTGGTAATTCCTGAGCTTAAGGGAAAACTTGACGGTTTTGCGATGAGAGTACCGGTGTCTAATGTTTCTGTGGTTGATTTAAGCTGTACTTTAAAGAAAGAAACTACCGCTGAAGAAGTAAATAAAGCGCTGAAAAATGCCGCGCTTAATAATATGAAAGGGTATTTGGATTATACTGATGAAGAAGTTGCTTCCAGCGATTTTAATCACTATTCTGCGTCATCAATTGTTGATTCTAAGCTGACAAAAGTAATCGGCGGAAATTTTGTTAAGGTGATTGCCTGGTATGATAATGAATGGGGATACTCCTGCAGAGTGGTTGATTTAATTGAATATTTTATTAAAAAAGGGTTATAAAATAAGAACACAGATAAACGCAGATAAAAATACACAGATTAACACAGAGACGAAAAAGTAGAGAGTAGAGAGAAAAGCCTCTACTCTCTTTCTGTTTCATAAGGGTTTTGACAAAATGAAAATAAAATTTAACGGCAGGTTGATTAAGGTTTATGAGCATAAATGCGTATTGCCAAACGGTTATCCGGTAAAGCTGGAGATAGTAAAACATCCCGGAGCTGTGTTGATTGTGCCGTTTATCAGTAAAAATAAGATTATTATGCTTAAGCAGTACCGGCCGGTAATCAAAAAATATATATTTGAGCTTCCCGCGGGAACATTAGCGGAAAAAGAAAAACATCTAATCTGCGCGCGCCGGGAACTCAAGGAAGAAACAGGGTATATTGCGAAAAAATTTGTCCGTATTGGCGAAATTTATCCTGCTTGCGGATATACCACGGAAAGAATAATTATTTTTACCGCTTTTGATTTAAAACAA
>JACQZH010000040.1 GCA_016213925.1 Candidatus Omnitrophota bacterium
TTCGGGAATATTGAATTTTTGCGCCCAAGCATAAGGATTCTATTCTTATTGCGTTGAATTTCAAACTTATCAATCTTACTCCGGTTGTAGACATACAGCAAATCACGGTATCCTGCCTTTTCAAGCGCCTCCGCATGGGTGTGAAAAAACTTCACCCTGATATTTTTCCAATTAAACTGGGGAATTTTGTCAGATACTTTTCTAAGTTTATCCAGGATAAAAGCAGTATAAATATCAATAACAAAGATTGAATTTGTTTTTAGACAAGCTCTATATGCCGAAACTATCCTATCGATATTTTGAGAAGAGGCAAACAAAAAAGAAATATTTTTTTTCTCTTTCAGGATTTCTTCTATGCGTTTTTCAACTTCTAACTCGGTTTTATACTGGACGTCATCCCTGCCCAGTGATGATCCTTCCATAAGCAGGCAATCAATATATTGCGGCGGGTGATCAAGCATTTTTTTAAATAACACGGACTTTCTTCCATGGCCTCTAAAATCACCGGAATAAAACAATCGTTTTCCGTCTGCATCGATAAAAAAAGCCAGAGCATCAAACGCTGAATGATCAACTAGGAACGGCTGGACTGTAAAATCCCCTATTTTAAATTGCTTTTTATTACTGAATATGCTTGTGTTTAATTTACCGACTTTTGTAGGGATAAATATATTAGAAACATCAATCAAGACATCAGCGCCCTGGCTTAAATAAATTGGTATTTCCGGATTAACATACTGAAGAAAACCGTAATGATCAAGATGAGAATGGGAAATAAGTATCGCGTCTATGCCTTTGGGCTCATCCTTGTAGAGGCCATCTATACCGGGGAGAATTTTTAGTTTTTTAAGTTCCGGGATGGATTTATCAATAAGAATTTCCGGATCAAACCGCTCGCGCTTTTCATCAACAAGCGGCATCCCAAAATCGATCAGTATGCAAGTTGTATCTGTCTTTAACTCAACACAAGACCCGCCAATTTCATGAGTACCGCGATGGATTATGAGTTGCATATCTTCAAGTATTTTTTTTATCTTTCCATTTACAATCAGCAGTCCATTCTTGGAGCTTTTGCTTGTCGCCTGTAGCAGTATCTAATTACCTAACTCCGTATCAACTATCAGCACAGCATGAGCTCATGGACCAAATTTATACTTGCCCTTTGTCTATTATCGAATGCGGACCGATATTACGAAAAGTTATCGCTTCTTTGCTTACGCTAAAAGTGAACCTGTACTTTTCACTGATATACGCTTCCCAGATATTCTCATTGGTTTGATAACGGTGAATGTTTAAAGATGGGTGTTTAGGGTTTTCTAAAAATAATGACAGTTTGTTGTCGAACCGCTTTTGTAACTCTTTTGGAAGCTCCTGATAATTACGCTTAAATGTTTCAGTAAAAATCAACTCTTTAGCCATTTAACAGCCTTTTTATGGTCAGAAAACTTTTTAACTTTGCCTTTTTTAATATCTTCCTCTGCCTGCCGCCCTTCCTCTTCCCAATTAAACTGCTCCTGCGCTTTATCACAGTATTTAGCTAGCATTTTATTAATAAATGCTGATCTAGGCTGCTGTCCTCTTAAAATATCAATCCAATGCACTATTGAATTATCCAGTGTTATGTTCACATGCGTCTTTTGCGGCATTATTCATCCTCCTGCAATATTTTTTTTCTTAAAAGTTTTATACTACTATACTATAATACTAGTATACTATAATACTACTTATTTTGCAAAAATAATATCATTATAACGGGCTTATTAACTTATTTACCTCGGAAAATGTAATCCATGGATTATTAAAGCGCATAAAACAATAACAACTAAAGCATACGGTATCATTGCTAAGAATATCTTATGGAATACCAAACCTTTTGATACTGCTGGCCAATTATCATCTGTAAAAGACAGGAACACCCCTTTTTCTCGGCTATAGTCCAAGTTCCAAACTAATCCAGCGCATAAATAGAGCACAGATGAAAGAACAATATTTGATAACCATGTAAGCGGATACTGCCCTTGCCGAAAATACATATAAAGATCATATGCCCAGCTTGCAGAAACCATCCAAACACAGAAAGCCACAAAAGCCTGCTTAATTAAAACCTTCCCATCCCAAAATCTATAAACAATCCCTACCGCCCAGGGAGCTGTGATAAAAGTCAATATTGCCATTAGAGAAGTATCATAATAATCCCAGGTATAATCTCCTGTATACGGTCCGATAAGGGTTAAAACTGAACCTGCAAAAATAAAAACAATAACTTTCCATGGTTTAAATAAAAATAACCAATATCGTCTATGCGAAAATTCATACAAGCTTCTATTTCGGACATATAAATATACCGCAAATAAACAAGCAGTTATCCAACTAAATGTATAAATTTTAAAGAAAAGAGGCATCTCCATCTCCTCGTCCTCTACCCGCCAGGATCTGTAGCGGAAAGCGATCGTCCTTCGGGCCTCGGTTATTTTTGGGGTCTTGCGCCTTGAGCCTAGTCTCTCTACTTATAATTCCGCAGATACCTCTTTACCTCATCATGGTCTCCGGCTAACACCATGTAATAAATTTCATCTTCTTTTTTAGCAACTACTCGTAATCTTATATCAACACGAAACTCATATTTATTGTGGTTTATTTTCTTAAATCCAAACCCGGAAGGCAATTTGCCGGTAAGAAGAACTGAATTGAAAAGTTCCAGGCTTTCAGCAATATTATCTTTATCTTGGCGGGTTAACTTCTTGAGAGAACGTTCAAACGAAGATAAAATTAAAATTTTATTCATTTAGTTATTTTCTTAATATATTGTGAAAATTCTTTTCCTGATTTTAGAACCTTTGCTTTTGCTTTTTCATTTTTAACTATTTTATCAATAGCTTTAAGTTCTTCGGCAGTATAACGCGGCTCAATTTCAACCGGAACAAGTTTAATAAAGTTATCCTGAATATTCACAGTAAACAACTCTTGCGGCTTTAAGTTCATCCTTTTGACAATCGAGCTCGGTAAGGTTATCTGATTTTTTGCTTTAAGCTTTGTAATAGTCATAATATTCACCTCCACAAGAAGTGTATCATAGGTTAGAAAGTATGTCAAGTTAGACTTTCCAACTTTTATCGGCTCTCGCGGCTCGTTGCTCGTTACTCGCCATTGCTGTCCGGATGCAAACTTTTCCATCTCTGAATAAATAGGAAGTAAACTCCCGGGCCAAATGAACATAACATAATTGCCAGGCCAAAAACAATTCCTACGAATGTGTTAAAACCAGCGCAGCAATAATTCCTATATCTCGCCAGGATATGTGTAGGTATGGCGACAAGCAATTCAAGGATACTTCCCCGGAAAAAGCATTTACGGATTTTCTCTAAAAAAGACTCCGGCTCTAATTTCCCGCCCCACTTATAAAAAATAACTCCCCAAATAAACCAGGATGCGGAAAGAAATAATATCAGCCATTTATTAAGAGCCACATCTTTTGTTATTGTTTCATAAATCGCCAACACTATGCCTCCCACGAGTAATGCCATCATCAAAGAAGAAAGTAAAACCACGGGGATAATGTTCCTTTTTGTAACAGGCCTTTTTTCTGCCGTATTGACCCGGATGTCCAATAGTGCGGCTTGCGCAATCAAAAACAAAATAAATCCGGCCCAATATGGCCAGCAAGTAAATACTGTCACAAACTCTTTACCATTCATATCATTCCTAAACAAAGCATCCGCAAAAGATACCATCATAACCGGAAGAGTTAGGATTAATATACTCAGCCCGCACAACAATAAAACCACCCACGCCCATTTTTTCATAATAATTCCTATCTATTCTCCAATTATTGTCTATGTTCAATAGTCCACGGTCGATGGTCGCTTAACGCTGCCCGCTATTCGCTCTTTGAATAGTTTAGCCCTACCTAGAACTAAGACTGGTAGAACATGTTGTCAAGTGGAGACTTGCCCCCTATCTTAATGCAAAATCAGGTTTAACGGTAACCATCCTTACGATGCCCTACCTTAACAATAAAAACAATGAGGATGCTATTCTGGATAAAATAAAGAATTCGATAATTGCCACAGCGGACCCGATACTTCTCTTCTGAGGATAGTTTTTTACAATCATGCGGCCTAGGATTTTCGGACATAGATTTAATCTTTTCGAGAACCGCCTTCATTTCCTTGCGGGGAAGTCGTTCAATTTCTTTAACAGCTGACTTCTTAATCTCAATCTTATATCTTTCCATCAGCCTTTAATTTCCTTAATAACACTTCATAGGACACGGTCGGTTCTTTTGCTCTTTTCGAGAATACAGCAAGGTCTTCCTGATCTTCGGCTAATTCATGGCGAATGGCCTCATTAACAATATCGGAAATAGACTTATCTGTTTCAATAGCCATAAGCTTAAGAACCCTGTGGATAGCCGGATCGAAATATATAGTGGAACGCTTCGTTAACATAAATCACCTCTCTTTTAACTTCCAATAGAAGTATAACATCACAACATCATAATGTCAAGATGTTACATATTTCATAGCAACAGCTCCTGACAAGTTTATGAACCCATTGAGCTTTTCGGCCTTCTTCCCGTTATCAGTCCATTAGTTTACTCATGAACTCAGAGCTAATTTGTCTTGTCTCGTCCCCCGGGCTTCGAATCCGCTTCCCCTATTTCCAATTTACAATATCATCATCACTTTCAATTCCATCCGAGCCATATGATGATCGATCACTTTATTTCTCGATCAGCCATGAGCCATCAACTATGAGCCAAGAATTCTACGTTTGCCTCAAACACGCCTTTGATAAGATCCCTAAAGAAATAGTGTAAATCAACTTTGTATATTCAGCCTTGAGCTAAACTAGCTTATATTTATACTTTTATCTACGTCCCCTAAACTAAACCTTCCGCGTAGGTGGAATTTTTTCTGTTAGTGCGGTTTTTCCTGTTTTTTTCTTCTTTCTTCGTCCTTTGTGTTTTTTGCTTTGTTTACTTGTTTGTTATGTTTATTCTTATCCTTCTGCCCTTTGTCTCCCATTACGCCCCTCCTTTTTTGTGAATATTGTTACTTTTAAATCTTCCGTCCAACCCATACCATTATCCCGCTTATGGCAATCAAAACCGGCATCAGGAAAAGGATCACAACCACCATGCGTTTTTGTTTGCTGGTTAGATCAAGCCGTTCGACTTTTATTTCCTTGTGTTCGGCAAAAGTCTGGTACTCCAATTCCGAAAGCCAGGTGATAACATTCAGCCCCAGCGCGGCATTGCTGTATTGTCCGATAAAGGCGTTTGATAAAAAATCCGTGTCGGTAAAAACAATTATCCTTGTCTCGGAGGATTTGTTCTCTGTTTTAAGCTCCACCATCATAAACGCAATCGACACCGGGCCGGGAATATCTGCTCCCTGATCAAACTTTACAACCAGCGTTCTGTCTGTCTCTGCCCAGCTGCTTGCGCCCTTGGAAGTTAAAACCAAAGGGCCCAATATAACCGATTCCCTGCGATCATTTAAAATTGAAATTGAACGCGGCCGTACATAAAAAGTATAATCCAGGCCTTGGAAAATCGCCGGATACGGCAAATAATTACGCGTAGCCGGGCAGCCGACATCCGTGCTTATATGATTACTCATATCCACTACAATATCATCGCCTATTTCTACTCCCCATTCGTTGAGGATGCTATTTAAAGACGGATTTTTGCGTTTTTCTTCTTCTGTAAGCGGCTTATCAGGCGTGGTCAAAGGCGTATTTTCAATTAAAAACAAGGCGTCTTTGCCTTTGGCCAAATAAGCCTTTATAAGCTCTTCTTCTTTTTCCGTCAGGGGATTTTGCGGGCCGGCAATAATAAGCACATCGCAATCATCAGGAATCTCGCCTTTTATTCCCAGCATTAGTTTCTTTATTTCCACATTATTGGCTTCTAATAATTTTGCCAGCGTACTTAATCCTTTATCGCCATTTTCAGAAATATCGTATTCCCCGTGGCCGGTTATAAAGTAGCATTTCCTCTTATCCCTGGCCACGCTAACTATCGCATTCGTTAACTGCTCCTCACTTAAAGGTTGCTTTGTAAAATCAATATCCCGGCGTTCTTTCCCCGAGGACACAATAGTTTTTTTCTCTTTTCCGCTTATAACATTGCCAAATTGCGCCGCATAACCGATTTGCATAATAGGATCAATGATCTCGCCTTTGACCATCCCCTTTGATTGCCTTTCATAGCCCTTCAAAAGATCCTCAAGATATTTTGGCGGTATCCCCGCATAAAAAACTACGATTTTAACTTCCGGTTTGATGTCTTTAATTATTGAAATTGTCTTTTCCGTTAAAGTGTGCTGTTTAAACTTCGTTACATCTAAGCTTAAATTATAGCGGTAACATAAATAGTTGCTGCCGATAACAAAAATCAAGGCCAGGGCCGTAATAATAGTTTTTAAAACATACTTTCGCCAGGGGAAAAATTTTACCGGCTGCGGCATCTGCTTTTTCAATTTAAAAAAACAAACCGCAAGACAAACCAAACCAACTAAAGAAATAATGATCGTCAGCTTACTAAAGCAATAGTCTATATAGGAACGCCCAAGGCCATAGATAAGGCACACCGCCCCTGATCCAAACAATACCCAAAGATTTTTATATTCTTTATTTATCGCCATAATCTATTTTCAATACTAATTCTGGTAAGTATAATACAAACCGCTATCCCGCTTAAGTAATAAACTATATCCGAAGTGGTAACAAGCCCCGCTATAAAATTCTCCGCATGGCTCCAGGTGCCCGCGTATCGGATCAAAGATTCAGTAATACCGCTGAAATATTTTATAAAACTTATCGAGAAATACAGTAAAAACAGAATCAGATACGAACTTATCGCCGCAATGATCTGATTTTTTGTCCAGGAAGAAGTAAGCATGCCGATAGCTATAAACATTGCCCCCTCCAGCCAAACGCCTAAGTATCCCGATAGTACGGTCAAACAGCCGGGTTGTCCAAAAAATTCAATTATAAAATAGTAACTCAAGGACATTGCGGTAATAAACGTGAAAAACATCAAACTGCCTAAATATTTACCGAGAACGATCGCTGTGTTTGTTGTGGGAGTGGACATCAAGAATTCCATTGTCCCGCTGGATTTCTCTTCGGCAAATATCTTCATCGTTAAAAGCGGCACAATAAATATGAACAAAAATTCCATGACTTTAAACACATCACGCAGGCTGGCTTCTCTGTTTTCATCAATGATCAGAAAAAAGAATATATTAAATATAGAAATAGTAATCATCAACACAATATAGGCGATCGTCGATTTAAAATATGTTTTTAGTTCTTTTTTAGCGATCGCAATAATCTTGCTCATTACTATTGCTCCTCCTGCGGGGAATGCAATTTTAAGAATATTTCCTCGAGATTCGATCCCTTCCCGCTTAGAAATTCCTTTAAATTTGCATCCACAATTATTTTTCCGGACCTAATAATTAAAACCCGCTGCGCGATCTGTTGGATCTCGGAAAGTATATGTGTGCTTAAGATCACAGTTCTTTTATGCTCCAAACTTTTAATAAGATTGCGCACCTGAATGATCTGCACAGGGTCAAGCCCGATCGTCGGCTCGTCTAAGATCAACACTTCAGGGTCATTGATTATGGCCTGGGCAATGCCCACCCTTTGCTTATAGCCTTTAGAAAGAACCGCGATCGTTTTATCCCGGACATCATTCAGATTACATTCTTCTAAAACTTTGTTTACCTGAAAACGCTGTTGCCCGGGAAGAACATCTTTTAACTGCGCGGCAAATAAAAGGTAATCTTTTACCGTCATATTCAGGTAAAGCGGCGGAGTTTCCGGCAAATATCCTATTTTTCTGCGGACAGCCAAAGAATCCTTGGCCACATTTTTCCCGCCGATAACGACCTCTCCTGAACTAGCGGGCAGATAAGATGTCAAAATGCGCATAAGCGTGGTTTTGCCGGCTCCATTCTGCCCCAAAAATCCAACGATCTCCCCTTTATTAATAGTAAAAGAAACATCTTTTAAGGCCTGGAATCCGCCAAAATATTTTGTAATGTTTTGGGTAATGATCATGTTTTAAATAAAAGCGGGGTTATGTATTTTATTATATACGGATTGAACTAAGCGGAATTTAAAATGCTTCACCCTTTTCGCTCTGCCTTTTAGTTATAGTATACATCATTCCTGATAATTATAAAGGAATACTACTGCCTAAGCGCTCAGGTAGATGCGCTGTTATCGGTAGCGGAAAAAACGGCTCAACCCATCGGCCCTGCCTTGCTCAAAATAATCAGCAACACGATTATCCTCGCCGGAATGAAAACTCAAAATTGCAGCACGGCCTTGAGGTTTTAAGCAAAACGGTAAATTCCTCAAAAATTGTTCCAGCACAGAAAACTCATTATTAACCTCAATCCTCAGCGCCTGAAAAGCCCTGCGGATAGAATCTTTTATCGCACTGCCGCAATCAAGGTGCGATTTCTTACCCAGGCTAGAAGCAATAACATTCGCTAAATCCGTAGTTGTATTAATTTTATTTCTATGTTTAAAAACTGCCTGGGCAATCAGCCGTGCACATGGCTCATCAGAATTTTCGACAAACAATTGCTCAAGCTGTTTTTCATTTAAAGCTCTTATAAGCACTGTTGCCGGCTGGCCATTCTCCGGGTTAAACCGTAAATCTAACGGGCCCTCGCGCTTAAACGTAAACCCGCGAGCAGGATTATCCAATTGCATCGATGATACTCCTAAGTCAGCGAGAATAAAATCAAAACCGCCTCCGGCCTCGCTTAAAAGTTTAAACATTCCGGCAAAATTACTTCGTTTAATGATTAATTCTTTATCGCTAAACCCCATCAAGCGTAAACGTTTTTCAGCACGAGCAAGCTCCAATGGGTCAACGTCTAAAGCAAACAAACGGCCACCTGGAATAATTCTTTTAAGCAGTTCAACAGCATGCCCGCCAAAACCTAAGGTCGCGTCCAAACCGATTTGCCCCGGTATTGGCTTTAAAACATCCAAAACTTCATTCAGGCAAACCGGCCGATGAGTACCTGCCGGGGTTTTCCCTGACTGTATAACCTTTTCTACATCTTTAGGATATTTTTCAAAATTAAGTTCTTTATATTTTTCATCAAAACAACGGGGATGAGTCCCTTTGTAACGGACACGGCGCTTGGGCTTAACTTGATTGTTATTTAGATTATCCATTTGCGGACTGAATACCTTTGGCGACTTCAGGGATAATGCCTTTTTGCCGGTATATCGGCCGGATTTTTTCGCGTATTAAAGGAAGCTTAGCCGCAAAAATCAATGCCCCGGCAATACAGCAGGTTCCGCCGAATAACAATGTATTAGGAGTACCGATTTTATCAGCTAATAACCCTGATAAAAGGCTGCCAAAAGGAGCCATTCCCATAAAAGACATTGTGTAAAAACTCATCACTCTTCCCCGTTTATCCTCATCAACTATTGTCTGTAAAATAGTATTGCTCGATGCCATATTAACCATCATCCCAAAACCAGTAAAAAATAATATTGCCATCGAAACCCATAAAATCCGGGATAAAGAAAAACCGATGATTCCTAGCCCGAAAATCCCTGCCGCCCAGGCAATAATCCTGCTCAAACCTATAACGCTCTTTCTTGCCGCCAGAAAAACCGCGCCTGCCAGAGCTCCCATACCGCTCATCGCAACAAGAAAACCCAAAGTATGCGGCCCTCCATGGAAAATATCTTTTGCGAAAACCGGCAATAATACTTGATACGGAACACCCATCAAACTGACCAGAGCAAGAAGCAAAAGGATTATTTTAATCGGAGGAAAATTGAAGGCGTAGCTAATGCCTTCTTTTAGTTCATGAAAAATATGTTTGGCAGGCGGTTTTATCCGCATTGGAGCGCTTGTCATCGCCAGCAATGACGCGATAACAGTAAGATAACTAATAGCATTAATAAGAAAACATGCTCCTTCTCCTACGGAAGCAATCAAAATACCGGCGATACTTGGGCCGACTAACCTTGCCGCGTTCACCATCGATGAATTTAAGGCAATCGCGTTGCCTAAGTGTTCCCTGTCATCAACCATTTCCACGGTAAATGCCTGGCGTATAGGGATATCAAAAGAGTGGACTATCCCAAGGAAAGCGCTCAAAGCTATCAAGTGCCAAACCCGCACATGCCCAGATAAAACAAGCACGGACAAAATTACTGCCTCCATCATTGCCAGGGATTGAGTAATAATTAACATGCCCCGGCGGCTATGCCTGTTCGCGATAACTGCCGCAAAAGGAGTACAAAGAAATGTGGGAATTTGCCCGATAAATCCTACGACTCCCAACAAAAAAGGCGAATTTGTCAGACGATATACAAGCCAGCTTATCGCTACCTGCTGCATCCAGGTGCCAACTAATGATATGCTCTGTCCGTAAAAAAATAAGCGGTAATTCTTGTGCTTAAGCGCACGAAACACAATGGCCAGGTTCATCGAACTGCCGGAATTATTTTTGCTAACTTCCATTTTATTTATATCTTAAAATTAGGGGCGCTTATCAAGTAGTTAACAATAGGAATGTCGGCGTTAGAAAAATCATACGCTTGCATTTCATCCAGCTTAACCCATTTTATTTTTTCGTGGCTATTAATCTTAAAACTACCTGACAGCCATTTTACCCTGTAGACAAACAGCTCAATAAAAGCATGTTCATATTTGAATTTACTGGAGCAAATAAATTCTCCCACTTCAACATTTATATCAAATTCTTCTTTTAACTCACGCTGAAGGCATTCTCCATGCGTCTCGCCAGTTTCCGCTTTACCGCCGGGGAACTCCCATTTACCCTCTAAAACATCTCCCTTGAGGCGCTGCGCAATAAGAATTCTCCCGTCTTTTTCTATAACAGCCGCTGTTACTATCTTCATTTAATTATCAATTTCTCTGATTCCTAGCCGCTAATAGAGCACGTGCCTCCACCCTGCTTTATTTTATAAAGTTTCTTATTATAAGGAAGCCTCATTAGTATCATACCCATAAGGCAATTATCGCTTATACCGGCATAAATTAACCCGCAGCTGACAAATACCGAAAGAAAAATAAATGCCCAATGCGCGAACCAAGACAAAAAAATCCCTGACAACACCAAGCTTCCGGCAATTATCCTAACCTGGCGTTCCAGCGATACCCCTCCTTCACCTTTAATAACAGGCAGTTTAGCTTTTAGCCAGCGCTCCATACCGCCCTGCATTATTTTAACCTCCTGCATCCCTGATTGCATTAACATATCCGCGGCCATAGGAGAGCGGTTTCCGGTACGGCAAAGCACTATATAATTTTGCTTGGATTGGCCTAAGTCATTAATCCTGGCAGAAAGCATATCTATGGGGATATTGATCGAATCTTTAATATGCGCCTGGCTGAATTCCAAGGCAGAACGCACATCTAAAAGTTTAAATTGAGAAGATTTCCCCGCGAATTCCAGAGCTTCTTCAGGCGTAATCATCGTTAATGCCGCTGCCTCGCCTTTTTGGTTTACGCGGATAATATTATCAATATTAAAAGGCTTGAGGATAACTTTTGAGCGCATATTTTTAACGAATATTTCTTTATCTGTTTCTTTAAAAAAAGGATTCTCTTCTTTTTCTTTTTTAATAGTCGCCGAGCGTTTTTCATGATAATCATGGCCGGGAAAAACCGTTGTCTCATCCGGCAGGCGCTTTAATTTTTGCAGCGAGTCAAACATTGATTCAGGAGAACCATTTTGAAAATCAGTCCTTCCTACGCTTGCGATTAACAGGACGTCACCTGTAAATAATTTACCTTCTCCGAATAAACTCACTGCGTCATCAGTATGCCCCGGAGTATAGAGAACCTCAAAACTAGCGCAACCTATCGCAATTTTGTCGTTATCCTTTAAGCGCTTATCCGCTACGCTGGAAACCGCTTTTTCGTGCATTAAAACCTGCGCTCCAAATTTTTTCTTTAACACAGCTGCCAGAGAAAAATGATCGGCATGGGTATGCGTATCCAGTATGAATTTTAGGGTGAATTTATTTCTCTTCAAGTATTCATTATACTCATCCGATAAGCTTATATGCGGGTCAATCACCAATGCTTCTTTCTGCGAAGCTATAATATATGAATAACAACTGCTGGCAATGAATTGTTTCAACATAGGATATTCCTTTTAAAGAGGGAAAACCTCTTTTAATTAGAAAAGCTAATTATTTACCTTCACCCCTTATCATATATGCAATATTTTAAATTATTAAACAGCCTCTTCTTGTAAAGATTTCGCTGAAGTAAAACCAATAGGCATAACCAATAAAAAGGAAAGCAACCAAACCAACAGATATTTTCTTGTCATATTTATTTTTTCTAATATTTAGCCCAAATTTCCGCATTTCCCTTCAAGTTACAAACGATACATTGCAAGAAATAATATGGCTAAAATAATACGATATATTCCGAATAATATAAAATTATTGCGTTTAATAAAAGAAAGTAAAAATTTCACTGCCAGAATGGCAGCGGCAAAAGATACCGTAAAACCGACAAGAAGATACAATACCTGGCTACCGGTAAAGGAAAGCGCGCTTTTTAACAAATCTAACGCAACCGCAGCAGCCATAGTAGGGATGGCTAATAAAAAAGAAAACTCGACAATCTTCCTGCGGCTTAAGCCCATCGAAAGCCCCGCAATAATAGTCGCGGCTGATCTTGAAACACCCGGCACTACGGCAAGCGCCTGTATCAATCCGATTATGAAGGCCTGAGTATATGAGATTGTCTCTTCTTCCTTACGCGTAGGTTGTTTTTGATACCACATTTCAAAAACAATTATGAAAATCCCCCCGAATAATAATGACCAGATGACAATTGTCTCGCTGCCGAGTAAAAAAGATTTGATAAATTTATACAAAATCAAGCCGATTAACGCTGTCGGAATAAACGCTGCGACAACCCTTTTAGCCATTTCCCTATCTATTACCAATGACCTCCAGTATAAAACAACTACAGAAAGAATTGCGCCAAGCTGTATTGCTATTTCAAATGTTTTCAAAAATTCCGACTGGGGTATTCTTAATAGCGA